>JASFGN010000144.1:0-7007 GCA_050123735.1 Desulfobacterales bacterium
CCTGCGGCCTGGCTACCCTTCTTGCTGGCGGTACCCTGATTCTGCAGCCGAAAATAAATCTGGATGCGGCCCTGGATGCCATCCAGCGATTCAAAGCTAAAACCATGATCGGGGTCCCTACCCTGTATCGCATGATTCTTGAGCATGATCGCCTCGATCAGTATGATTTAAGTTCGGTCCAATACTGGTTTAGCGCCGGTGATCTGCTGCCGGTGGAAATCGGCAGACGCTGGGAAGAAAAATTCGGTCGCAAAATTCGGCAGGGATACGGTGCCACCGAAACCTGTGGCGGGATTTCCATGTGCCCGGTTGATATCGACACGCCGCCCAAAAGTGTGGGCCGCATTCTGGCGACCAAAAAAATAAAGATTGTCGACCCGGCAACCCTGGAACCGGTCAAGGTCGGTGATGCGGGCGAGCTGCTGGTCACTTCTGATCACATGGTAACCTATTACCTGAATAAACCCGAAGAAACAGCTGAATCATTTATAGAAATTGACAACACGAAATGGTACCGCACCGCTGATGTCATGTCCATGGATGCAGACGGAAACCTGTATTTTGTGGACCGCACCGTTGATACCATCAAGCACAAAGGGTATCGCATATCAGCCTCTGAAATCGAATCCACCCTGCAGGAACACCCGGCAGTCATCGGCGCCTGCGTGGTCGGGGTGCCGGATGAAAAAGTGGGAGAGCGAATCAAAGCCTATGTGGTGCTGAAACAGGATATAAAAGGAATCACCGGCTATGAACTGATCAAATGGTGCCGCCAAAGCCTGGTATCTTACAAAGTGCCGCAGTATATTGAATTCAGAGACATGCTTCCCAAGTCCAAGGTCGGCAAGCTGCTGCGGCGTGAAATCCGCGATGAAGAACAACGTCGCAAGGAAACCCGATAAATTGACTGCAAGCTGGCTAAATCGCAGGGTTGCCGTCCCATTATCAAAAAAAGCCAGTATGTTTTCTTTTCAACCAACCCAAATAAGAGGGGGTCATAAATGACTGAGGTAATGACAACAACCGTTGAATCGACGTCAAAAAAAGTGTCCATCAGCCGCGAATTGCCGACGGCGATCATCGGTGAGCGCATCAACCCCACCGGCCGCAAAACACTGCAGCAAGAGCTCAAAGCCGGCAATTTTGATACGGTCAAAGCCGACGCCTTGGCTCAAATTGAAGCCGGTGCGGTCATATTGGACGTCAATGCCGGGGTGCCGGGGGCGGATGAACCCGCTTTGCTGGTAAAGATGGTCGAAGTGTTGAGCGAGCTGACCGATGTGCCACTGTGCATTGATACGGCCAATGTCAATGCTTTAGAAGCCGCGCTGAAAGCCTATTCGGGCAAGGCCCTGGTCAACTCGGTCAACGGTGAAGAGGAAAGACTGGAGACCGTTTTGCCGTTGATCAAGCAATACAA
Source organism: Desulfobacterales bacterium (assembly GCA_050123735.1). Lineage (GTDB taxonomy): Bacteria > Desulfobacterota > Desulfobacteria > Desulfobacterales > JAHEIW01 > JAHEIW01. The sequence continues at coordinate 1,421 of JASFGN010000144.1, forward strand.
TGCGGCGGTCATTGGTTTGACCATGGATGATGACGGCATTCCCAAGACACTGGAAAAACGCATCGAGATTGCCGGCAAAATCATCGATCGTGCGACCAAGCTGGGCATTGCAGCTGAAGACATTGTCATCGACCCGCTGGCGATGTCGGTCGGCGCTGACGATCAGGCCGGCAAAATGGCACTGGATGCGGTCGAGGCCATTGTCAAAAAATTTGGGGTCAACATTACCATGGGTTGCAGCAACATATCATTTGGCATCCCGGATCGCGAGTTGCTCAACGGAGCGTTTCTGGCGATGGCGATTCGCTGCGGGCTGACCTGCCCGATTACCAATCCGCTCTTTTACGAGGTGGTCACCTCGATTTTAGCGGCTGATCTGGCCATGGGCCGCGACGAGTTTGCCACCAACTGGATCGAGGGCTACCGCAAACGCCAGGCGGCCGCAAAAAAATAAGGCCACAACAGAACAATAATATGCGCTTTTGCTGTAATTCGCTATTAAAAGTAATCCTTTCAGCTGCCGAGGTATTCCCTTGCCCGACTCAACGCTAAAATCGCTTTCTTTTCTGGATCGCTTTTTAACGCTGTGGATCTTTGTCGCCATGTTTATCGGTGTTGTGACCGGCTATCTTTATCCCGAGATCCGCAAAATCATTAACACCTTTCAGGTGGGTACGACCAATATACCGATTGCCATTGGTCTCATCCTGATGATGTATCCGCCGCTGGCAAAGGTCAAATACGAGCAGCTCGGTCAGGTTTTTCGCAATGTGAAAGTGTTGGTGCTCTCGCTGGTCCAAAATTGGGTCATCGGCCCGATTCTGATGTTTTTGCTGGCTATTACCTTTTTATCCGACCAGCACGAATATATGGTGGGGTTAATTCTGATCGGTCTGGCCCGCTGTATCGCCATGGTGATTGTATGGAATGATCTGGCTTCAGGAGATCGGGAATACTGCGCCGGGTTGGTGGCCTTTAATTCGATTTTCCAGGTTTTGTTTTTCTCGGTTTACGCCTATATCTTTATTACCGTGGTACCGCAATGGCTGGGACTGAAAGCGGCTGTGGTTGATATCTCCATCGGTCAGATAGCCGAAAGTGTTTTTATATACCTGGGAATTCCCTTTATTGGCGGCATTGTCAGCCGTGTTATTGGATTAAAAGCAAAAGGTGTCGAGTGGTATGAGCAGAAATTCATCCCGAAAATCAGCCCGATCACCCTTTGCGCCTTGTTGTTTACCATTCTGGTCATGTTTTCGCTAAAGGGTGAGTTTATCGTCCAGCTGCCATTGGATGTCATTCGGATTGCCATCCCACTGTGCATCTACTTCGTGCTGATGTTTTTTGTCTCTTTCCTGTTATCCATGAAAGTACGCGCCACCTATGAGCAATCAACCACTTTGAGTTTTACGGCGGCCTCCAACAATTTTGAACTGGCGATTGCCGTAGCAGTAGCGGTATTCGGCATCGATTCCGGACAGGCGTTTGCTGCGGTTATCGGCCCGCTGGTGGAAGTCCCGGTGCTGATCAGCCTGGTAAACGTGGCGCTGTGGTTTAAACGTAAATACTTCCCGTACGCCATACAAACGCCGACCGGCGTTTGTCATCTTAGCTGCGAACCCTAGTTGCCTGCTGTTTGCTACTGGTAACTCGCTGCAGGCATTCCGCAATATGAGCTGCGGTTTGCGCGCTGCGAAGCAGGCGGCAAAAGGCCAGTAGCGAGAAGCCAGGTGCCAGAGGCGCTTTAACTGAATCGTTTTTTGATTTCCCGTTTCAGCACTTTGCCGGCCGGGCTTTTGGGCAGTTCATCCACCCCAAGGAATGCCTTGGGGACCTTGAAACCCGCCAGGCGCGCTTTCAGATAGGATTTGAGTTCTGCCGGATCCGGCTGCCGGCCTTTTGCTGGAATGATAAAGGCGGTTACCCGCTCACCGTATTCTTTGTCCGGCAGCCCCACCACCGCACATTCAAGCACGTCCGGATGGCTATACAGAACCTCTTCCACTTCCCGGGGGTATACATTTTCACCACCGGTGATAATCATATCTTTTAATCGATCGACAATGTACAAATACCCGTTTGCATCGAAATAGCCGATATCGCCGGAGCGAAACCAATGGCCCCAGAATGCAGCTCTGGTTTCTGCAGGATGATTCAGATAGCCTTTGGTCATATTCGGACCGCAGATGCAGATTTCGCCCTGCTGGCCGGCCTCTAAACGGTTACCCCCGGAATCCCGTATTTGCACCTCCACCAGATCGATCGGTGTGCCGACCGAACCCACCACATGCCGGTACTCGTGATTATAGGTGACCATCGCAGCGCTTTCGGTCATACCGTACGACTCGTAGATGTCCAGGCCGGTGCGTGCCTTCCACGCCCGAACAACTTCAGCAGCCATACTGGCTGCCGCCGAGAAACAATAGCGCACGGATTTAAATTTTTGCGCCAGATTTGACAACTCCAGCAACCGAATATAGATGGTTGGCACGGCATAAAATTTAGTAATCCGGTGGCGCATGATGGCTGCAACGGCTTTTTGCAGATCAAAAGCCTCCTGGATGACCAATCCGCCCGCGCTGTAGACCGTCGCCAGAGTGATGTGCACCTGGGCAAACACATGATTGAGGGGTAAAAAGCAAAGGGCACGGTCGTTTCCCGTTGAGCGCTCATAATGGGCTACGTTGAACATGGACGTCTGCAGGTTGGCGTGGCTTAGCATGGCGCCTTTGGGCGTGCCGGTGGTGCCCCCCGTATACAGGATAGCGGCAGTGTCGTCTCGATGCCGGTCGATGATGGTAAAATCGGAGTTGCCATCGGCTGCCAGTCCGCTAAGGGAGATATCGCCGTTGTCACAGATGATCAGCTCCGGGCGCAGCCGGTTTTCAATGCCAGTCAAATCCGCCAGCTTGTAGTCGGCTGCGAGCAGCGCCCTTGGTTTACAATCCTGCAGTATTTTGGCCAATTCAACTTTGGTCAACAGATGTGAAAAGGTTACCGCCACCGCTCCGGCGCCGAGCACACCAAAATAAAACACCAGCCATTCGTATGAGTTGGGAGCGCACAATCCAACGTGATCGCCGGGTCGAATTCCCCGACATTTCAGAGCGGATGCGATCCGTCTGGTGTCCCGTATGAACTGCACATAAGAAATGACCTTATCACCTTCGATGACGGCTGTGTACTCGGGAAAATAAAAAGCCGTCTTTTCCAGACTGCTTGCGACGTTCATTTTTTTCCTTTCCAAATACTTTGCTTCAATGGTATGAAATTCGGGCATCTGAATTTTGAAACATAATGATCTTAGATAAATCGAAATGTATCCAAAAACAAGTAAAGGAATCCGATAATCGTGACAGGCGACAAATCGATGCTGTACAGGCACAGCGACGAATCCAAAACCCTGATGCAGGTGGCGCTGGGACAGGAAAAAGCCGATCTAGCCGTGATCAATGCCCGGCTGGCAAATGTCTATACCGGGGAAATACTGGACGATTTTGCAGTCAGTACCAAAGGGCGCTGGATCGCATATCTTGGCCGGAATCCGGAGGGCACCATCGGACCCCGGACCAAGGTCATCGATGCCGATGGTCAAACGGTGATTCCCGGCCTGATCGATGGCCACACCCATCTGTCCTGGCTGTGCAGAATCGATGAATTTTTAAAATATGCCGCCAGAGGCGGCACCACCACCATTGTCAGCGAAACCCTGGAGGTGTTTCCGGTCGGCGGCTTAAAGGGCCTGATGGATTATCTGGATTCGTTTCAGAATCAGCCCGTCAAAATATGGGCCACCGCTCCGGTGATGATTTCCATCAGCAAAGCCGCTCGGGGCATTTCCCGAAAAGACCTGCAAAAACTGCTTGAGCGCGAAGACATCATCGGGCTGGGCGAATCCTACTGGCAGGCCGTGTTGCAGGATCCCGACTGGCTGCTGGCTTTATTCGAACAGGCCCAGAAGGCCGGCAAAACCCTGGAGGGCCATACCGCCGGCGCCAGTGAAAAAAAGCTGGCCGCCTACATTGCCAATGGCATTACCTCCTGCCACGAGCCGATCAATGCCGAGCAGGTACGCGAGCGGCTGCGGCTCGGTCTGCATGTGATGATTCGAGAAGGGGCGGTGCGCAAAGATCTTGCCGAAATCGCCAAAATCAAAGACCTCAACATCGATTCGCGGCGCCTGATTCTGGCCAGCGACAGCATATCACCCGACGACCTTATGGCCAACGGCTATATGGAGGCCATCGTTCAAAAGGCAATTGCTTGCGGATTTGAGCCCATCGAGGCGCTACAGATGGCAACCTTAAATGTTGCCGAGCATTTTGGGTTGGACCATCTGATCGGCGGCCTGGCGCCGGGAAGATTTGCTGATTTTGTGGTCATCCCGGATATCGCCAACATCGATGCGCAGGTAGTCGTCAGCAATGGAAAGGTCATCGCCCGCAACGGAACATTATTGGTGACTCCGCGACCCCATGTCTTTGACACTGCCAGCTTAAATTCTGTAAAATTGCCCCGCGATCTAAAGTCCTCGGATTTTGCCATCCATGCACCGGAAGATACTGAACAAATCCATGTTCGCTTGATGAACATGGTTACGGATCTGGTTACGGCTGAAATCACCGAACCCATTGCCGTCCGGGACGGGCAAATACATATTGATCCCCAAAAGGATATGGCCAAAATTGCGGCCATCGATCGCACCCATAAACCCGGGCAAATGTTTGTGGGGCTGATCAAGGGTTTCGGTATCAAATCCGGCGCCATCGGTTGCAGCGCCGCCTGGGACAGCACTGATATTATCGTGATCGGCCGCGATGACAGCAGTATGGCCGCAGCCGTCAATCGGATCCGCAGCCTGCAGGGGGGTGTTGTGATCTGCCAGGATGCGGACATAGTGGCCGAACTGCCATTGCCCATTTTTGGTCTTATCGCCGAGCTGAAAATCGAAGATCTCGTCAGCCAATTTGCAGAGGTCACCCGGGCAGCCCGAAACCGGGGCATCCCCTTCCCTGAACCGGTCCTGTCCCTGATAACGCTTACCGGTGCGGCCATTCCGTATTTGCGCATCTGTGAGGAAGGGCTGGTCAATTTAAAAAATGGAAAAACCGTTTCGCTTTTTGTAGAAAAAGATCGTTAGAAACGAAAATTCCTTGATCTCCTGCTAAATACACTTAATATTAAAGATTGAGCTTTACATGAAAATTAATTCGAATTTTATTAGAAATGGAGTTTAAAATATGGCTGAAAAAGACCTGCTGGAAGGTAAACGAATCCTATTGGTGGATGACGAACCGGACGTGCTGGATACGCTGGCAGACCTGTTGCCCATGTGCGAAACTGTTAAGGCGTCTAATTTTAAAGCAGCCAAGGATTATCTGGAATCCGAGTATTTCGATCTGGCGATTCTGGACATCATGGGGGTGGAAGGCTATCAGCTGCTGGAAATTGCCAATCGAAGAGCGGTGACGGCCGTGATGCTGACCGCCCACGCCCTGAGCCCGGAAAATGTCGTCAAATCATACAAGGAAGGCGCCGCCTCATATTTACCCAAAGAAGAAATGGTCAACATCGCCTCATTTTTAAA
>JASFGN010000145.1:0-7006 GCA_050123735.1 Desulfobacterales bacterium
CCAGGACTTCGCGGGCCTTTTGCAGTGGGAACTCCTCATCGGTGATCACTTCTTCTTGCGTACCACCAAAATTAAAATGTGCCATTCGTCCTCTCCTTTTTTCAGTTACGCATCTATACTTCTTAATAACGAATAATTCGAACGATTTATTTTTAAGATGGGTTCTACTTGGGTTCGCGGTAAAGTGCCAACGTTCCACTGCGTGCGATTTTTTCTATTCCCATCGGCTTCAGAAGATTGATCAGTGCTTTTAATTTGCCCTCATCCCCCGTAACTTCAATAATATAGTGCTCGGTGCCTACATCAACTACTTTGCACCGGAAGATGTCGACAATTCGTAGAATTTCCGCCCGCAATTCCGGTCGCGCTCTCACACAGATCAGCGCCATCTCGCGTTTGACCGCCCTGGGTCCGGTCATATCTCGCAATTTGATGACATTGATCAATTTTCTGAGCTGTTTTTCAATCTGCTCGATCACAGGCGTATTTGCTTTGGTGACAATGGTTATTCTGGATACCTGCGGATCCATGGTCGGCGCTGTACACAGGCTTTCGATGTTGAATCCCTTGCCGCTGAACAGCCCTGAAACCCTTGACAGCACCCCCGGCTGATTATCGACCAGCATCGTCATGATATGTTTTTTTTCTTCCATCTCGATTCCCCATAGGAGCATTTTCCCTGTGTCATCTACCGTTTAATCAGGACCCGCTAATTTTTATACGGCTGTTATTTGTTATCCGTTATTTGTCATTCCAATAACCATTAACGAATAACCGATAACCAATTTACACCAGCAGCATCTCTGTAATGGGCGCGCCGGCGGGCACCATGGGATAAACACTTTCTTCACGATCGACTTTAAAATCCATAATCACCGGTCCGGGCGCCGCAAGACCCTCCTCGAGCACGCCTTCAACCTCATCGGGTTTTGTTGCGCGTAAACCCATTGCCCCGTATGCTTCGGCAAGCTTTACAAAATCAGGCGCACAATCCATGCCCGTACAGGCATATCGTTTTTGGTAAAACAACTCCTGCCACTGGCGGACCATCCCCAGGTAGGCGTTATTGAGGATGACCACTTTGACCGGAAGGTTGCTTTGGACGGCCGTGGCCATTTCCTGTATGTTCATCTGGATGCTGCCGTCACCGGCGATATCGACCACCAGTTTGTCGGGGCAGGCCATCTGGGCACCGATTGCGGCCGGCAGTCCGAACCCCATGCAGCCGAGTCCGCCGGACGTAATAAAATGGTTGGGTCGATCAAAATGATAATATTGTGCCGCCCACATCTGGTTTTGGCCCACTTCGGTTGTAATAATGGCTTCGCCTTTGGTCAGCTCATAAAGCTTTTCAACCACATACTGAGGCTTGAGCGTATGCCCCTGTTCATAGGCCAGCGGCTTTGTATTCTTCCATTCTTCAATTTGGGATAACCAGCTGTGACGGTCTTTTTCGAGGTCGCCCAGATCCGCCTCATCAATGAGTTGATTCAGGTTGCGCAGACTGATTTTGCAGTCTCCGACAATCGGAATGGTTACCGGGATATTTTTGCGAATTGAAGTCGGGTCAATGTCGATGTGGACTATTTTTGCCTGCGATGCAAATGCATCTGTTTTTCCGGTAACGCGGTCATCAAAGCGTACACCGATGGAAATCAGAAGATCACAAGCGCCGGTGCTCATATTGGCCCTGTAGGTGCCATGCATGCCGATCATTCCAAGCCACAGTGGATCGGTGCCGGGAAATGTGCCTAGGCCCATCAACGACGCGGTGACCGGAATACGGACTTTACGCGCAAACCGGGTCAATTCGGCCGCCGCCCCGGATAAGATGACGCCGCCGCCTGCAAAGATAACCGGTCTTTGCGACACTTTGATGAGATCGACGACCTTTCTCAGCTGCTTCATATTCGGCTCATAAGTCGGATTGTATGATTTGAGTTGTACGTCTTTGATGGGTTTGTAATCAATGATGGACTTGCCAATATCTTTGGGTATGTCGACGAGCACCGGGCCCGGGCGGCCGGAACGCGCCAGATAAAATGCTTCCTTGATGATGCGGGGAAAGGCTTCCGCCGATGGTACCAGATAATTATGTTTGGTACAGGGACGGGTGATCCCCACGATGTCGACTTCCTGGAAAGCATCGTTGCCAATCAGGTGGGTTGGCACCTGCCCGGTAAAAATGACCATGGGAATTGAATCCATATAGGCCGAAGCAATCCCGGTGACCGTGTTGGTCGCGCCCGGACCGGAGGTGACCAGGCAAACGCCGACTCGGTCGCCGGCACGGGCATAACCGTCGGCGGCATGTACAGCGCCCTGTTCATGTCTAACCAGTATATGCCGGATATCGGTTTTAATCAGTTCATCATAAATATCGATGACAGCTCCTCCGGGGAATCCGAAGATCGTGTCGACTCCTTCTTCTTTGAGTACTTCCATCAATACTTGAGCGCCGGTTAATTTCATTTTTTTACCCCTTAAAATCCATTGGATAATTTTTAGTGGTTGTCGAAAAACGTTCCGATTGTGCAACGTGTTTTCGCACCCACTCTTGTGCCGCCATCCTTTTTTGGCAACATTATGATGACAAGCGGTATCATTTGCGACATATGACTTGAGAACCGCAGGATTTTCTAAAAAAAAACCGTTATCAGTTTCGGGCTGATAACGGTTTTGATTTTTTTATGTTTGCGGATTTAGGCCATTATCAACCCCTTGCTCCCCGGCAGCTAATAATAATGCTGCTGACGAGTACCAGAATAAGGCTAATAAGGTCTTTAATGGCGATATTGCTTTTCATTCGGGTCCAATCAGGCTATTTTTTACCACTGAGTAGCAGGATGTTGTTAGATTGTCAAGGATTTTTAAAGAGGCTCCTCATAGCCGCATTCCGTGGACAGACAGGTTAAAAAAGCAGCTTTTTTTTTGGTGGTTTTTTCTAGCAATATCGGGGAATCGCACTGCGGGCATTTTTTATTGACCGGTTTATCCCAGCTGGCAAATTCACAATCGGGAAATCGGCTGCACCCGTAAAATAGTTTGCCGCGTTTTGAATGTCTTTCAACGATTTCTCCTCCGCAATTTTTTTCCGGACATTTTATGCCGATTTTCTGGTTGGCGCCATTGGAATTGAGCGACTGCGTGTTTTTGCAATCCGGATATGCACTGCACGCCAGAAATTCCCCGTAACGGCCTCGCTTGATCACCATCGGGCTGCCGCATTTTTCGCAAACCTTGTCGACGACTTCCTCACTGTTGGATTCAACAGGCTGGATGCTTCCGCGTTCGTCTCGAATATAATCTCGGGAGTAGTTGCAATCCGGGTAGCCGCTGCATGCCAGAAAATGACCGTTTTTACCGACTTTAATATGCAAGGGTTTGCCGCAATCCGGGCAATCGAGCCCTGTAGGCAACCCGACGCCTTTAACACTCAACATATCTTCGGATGCTTTTTCCAGATCCTTTTTAAAGGGACCGTAAAATTGAAACAGGATCTTGGCCGATTCCACTTCCGAAGATTCAACGCGGTCTAAATTTTCCTCCATTCGGGCGGTAAACTCAACGTCAACGATATCCGGGAAATTTTCAACCAGCAGATCGTTGACGATGAAACCCAGCTCAGTCGGCCGAAAATATCGATTATGCAGATCGGCGTATTCTTTTATGCGAATGGTCGACAAAATGCTGGCATATGTGCTGGGGCGGCCAATCCCGTTTTCTTCAAGCTCTTTTACCAGAGAAGCTTCAGAGAACCTTGGGGGTGGCTGAGTAAAGTGCTGCCTGGGCTCCAACTGCAGCAGTTTTAAAACCATTCCTTCCGTCAGTGTCGGCAGAATCGGCTTTTTATTCTGATCTTCTTCAGCAATTTCATCGGTGACGGACTTATACAGCGCCATAAAGCCCGGGAATTTCACAGTTGATCCGCTGGCGCTAAAGCTATAAGGGCCGGCTTTGATGGTGACCGAAACCTGATTGATCAGGGCCTGTTTCATCTGGGAGGCGACGAAGCGCTGCCAGATCAAACGGTATAAGGCCAGTTGATCCTTGGACAAATAAGAAGCCATTTCATCAGGTGTGTTCCTGAGCACGGTCGGGCGAATGGCTTCATGCGCATCCTGCACTTTTTTTCGGTTTTTAAAATAGCGGGGTTTATCCAGCGCGTAATCGGGGCCAAATTTTTCCCGGATGACAGTTAAGGCCTCTTGAGCGGCCTCGCTGGCGATACGGGTGGAATCGGTACGCATATAAGTGATCAAACCGACGGGTTCTCCCGGACCCAGCTCAATACCTTCGTAAAGCTGCTGGGCAATCAACATGGTCTTTTTGGCTGAGAATCGCAGTTTGCTTATGGCGTCCTGCTGCAGCTTGCTGGTTGTAAATGGCGGCAGCGGGTTTTTGCGGATCGTTTTTTTGGCTATTTTTTTGACAACAAATTTTTCGCCTTGCAGTTGCGCTAAAATCGAATGAGCAGTTTTTTCGTTGGGTATGTCGATTTTGGTATTATCTTTTTTAGCCAGTTTGGCCGCAAATGGGGGCGGGGATTCACCTTCAAGATGTGCGCTGATCGACCAATATTCCTGCGGCTCAAAGGCCTGGATGGCCCGCTCTCTTTCGCAGATGATGCGCACGGCAACGGATTGCACCCGGCCGGCGCTTAATCCGCCTTTTACCTTGCGCCATAGTAATGGCGAGATATGGTAACCGACCAGGCGGTCGAGTATGCGCCGTGCCTGTTGGGCCTCATATTTGGGGCGATCAAGAGACTCCGGCGATGCCATTGCTCTGAGAATCGCATCTTTGGTCAGTTCATGAAAAAGAACGCGATGAAACCTGCGGCCCTTTTTGTTAAGCACTTCAGAAGCATGCCATGCAATGGCCTCGCCTTCACGATCCGGGTCGGGTGCCAGATATATATCGGTGGCATCACCGGCAGCCTGTTTCAAGGCTTTGATAACTTTTTGTTTACCGGGAATATTTTTGTACTGGGGTTTAAACCCGTTGTCGATATCGATCCCCATTTCTTTGTCGGGTAGATCTTTGATATGGCCGACGGTCGCCGCAACATTATAAACCTGTCCCAGGTATTTTTTAATCGTTTTGACTTTCGTCGGCGACTCCACAACTACAAGTGGTTTGGTCACGATCTCTCCTCGCGCTCGATTTGCCGTTTGGTGATTGCACGCGCTTAAGGCTTCGGCTCCAATATAACAAAAAGCTTTCCGGGCAGCTGCTGCACCATTCCTTTGAGCTCCAGTTGCAGCAGTAGGCTCAGCAATTTGCCCGGCTCAATATTTGTTTTGCGAACGATTGTATCAATATGCTGCGGATAGGGACTGAGAATTTTATAAAGTTCCAATTCATCCGGTGCCAGTGATGCCAGCCTTTCGGCGGTCTGACGGTTCGAAGATTCTGCCGGTCTGGTTACATGCGCTGTAAATGCGGTCAGTTCCTCGAGGACATCCTGAGCGTTTTCCACCAGTTTAGCGCCCTGTTTAATCAAGGTATGGGTGCCGGTGCTTTTAAATGAATGAATGCTTCCCGGAACGGCAAATACCTCTCGGTTTTGCTCTGCTGCCAGTCGCGCCGTGATCAGTGAACCGCTTTTACGCGTGGCCTCAACGACAATCGTTCCCATACTCATTCCACTGATAATTCGGTTGCGAATTGGAAAATTATGGGCTTCAGGCTTTGTGCCCAGCGCAAATTCGGATATGACGGCGCCTTGTTCCGATATCCGCTCAAACAGTCTCCGGTTATCAGCCGGATAGATAATATTCAAGCCGCTGCCCAGTACGGCAACGGTTTTGCCGCCGCCTGCCAGGGCACCCTGGTGAGCGGCGGTATCTATACCCAGTGCCATTCCGCTTACGATTGTAATATCAAATGCGGTCAGGTCGGCGCACAGGTTCTGTGTGGCTGAAAGGCCGTACTCGGTTGCATTGCGCGAGCCGACCACAGCAACGTTTTTATCCGTACCCGCCAGGCTGCCGCAGACATACAGAAACGGCGGCGGATCCGGTATCTCTCTCAACAACGACGGATACGATCCATCTGTCAGGGTGACCACCGAGTACCCTTTTTGATGGACACGATCCAGCTCCGCCTGGACCCAACGCGGTGCTTTAAAGTTTAGAATGGCAGCTGCCAGATGTTTTGAGATGCCCTCGACCGCCAGCAACTCTTGCGGCGTTATCTGAAACACGCGTTGCGGTGATCCAAACCGTTCGATCAACCGCTTAAACAAGTGGTTGCCGATGCCGGGAACATGTTTAAGACAAAACCACGGTAGAAGGTGTTCCATCTTGTTAAAAACCCCCTGGGAAAAGGGGGGGCAGTCTGGCGCAAACAAATTGTCATCTATGAATAATCTTATGGTCTGTTCACATCAATGTCAATTCGATATTCTGCTGTCGCGATATTTGCCACAGAAAAATGAATTGTGCGAACCAAGCTATCAGCCGGTGGTTGTTGATTATTTTTTTTTACTGCGTCCCTGCCAGGCCAGTAAAATGGGGCTTGCCACATAAATGGAAGAATATGTGCCGACCAGGATGCCGATGATCAAAGCAAAGGCAAAATCGTGAATAATGCCTCCCCCCAGAACAAAGAGGGTAACCACGACCACCAGGGTTGTTAATGAGGTCAAAATGGTTCTGCTGAGGGTTTCGTTGATCGACCGGTTGACAACAAAATCCAGCGGTTTTTTGTGAAATTTTTTCAGATTCTCACGGATACGGTCAAAGACAATGATGGTGTCGTTTAAGGAATAGCCCACGATCGTCAGCAACGCGGCGATAATCGGCAGGGTGAACTCCTTGTCAAAAATAGAAAAGATGCCCACCGTAATGATAACATCATGTATCAGCGCCACAATGGCCCCCATGGCGTATTTGAGCTCGAGAAACCAGAAAACCACCAGGGTGACAAGCAGCGCCGCGCCGATCAGAAATGGAATGCTGACATTGAACAGATCAAAAAGATAGACCGCCCCGATAAGCGC
>JASFGN010000146.1:0-6927 GCA_050123735.1 Desulfobacterales bacterium
CTCCATCTTTTTTAAAACGACAGAATTCCTCAACTTTAGGCACTCTATCTCACTTTAGTCATTTTACACTTAGGTAAGAAAATGCTGAATGCTGAACTGATTGCCAACCTTCGGCAAATTGTCGGCGGAACCCGGGTTTCGGTGTCGCGGGCTGAAACCGAACTGTACTCCTATGATGCTTCACTGGCCAAAGGGCAACCCGGTATCGTTGTTTTTCCTGCCGATACCCGGGAAGTGGCCCGGGTTGTCAGCGTGGTCCGTCAGGCCGGGCTTCCTTTTGTCCCGCGCGGGTTTGGCACCAATCTTTCCGGCGGCACCGTATTGGTATCCGGCGGGGTGGTCATCTGTCTGTCGCGTTTGAATCGGATCATCGCTATGTCACCCGAACGGCGCTGCGCGGTGGTTCAGCCCGGCGTGACAAACCTGGAGCTGCAAAATGCACTGGCGCCACTGGGCTTTTTCTATGCGCCCGATCCCGCCAGCCAGAAAGTGGCGACCCTGGGCGGCAATGTCGGTGAAAACTCCGGCGGCCCCCGCTGCTTAAAATATGGTGTGACCACCAACCACATTCTGGGCATGGATGTGGTTCTGTCCAGCGGGGAGGTTATTCGCCTTGGCGGGTGCGCCTATGACCCGCCGGGATATGATCTTCGCGGTGCGCTGATCGGCAGCGAGGGCACCATGGGTATCGTGACCGAGGTCACGGTGCGCATCCTGCCGCTACCCGAAAAAATCATAACCCTGCTCGTTATCTACGATGATATTGGCGATGCAGCCCAATCGGTATCGGATATTGTTTCGGCCGGTATTTTACCGACCACCCTGGAGATGATGGACGCTCCAATCATCAATGCGGTCGAAGACAGCTATGCCTGCGGCTATCCCCGGGATGCCGCGGCTGTTCTGATCGTCGAAGTGGAAGGCCTTTCTGCAGGTCTCAAAGATCAGGTCACGCGCATCAGCCAGATATGTCGAAAAAATCACTGTCGGGATATTCGTGAAGCCAAAGATGATGCCCAGCGCAACCGCCTCTGGGAGGGTCGACGCGGTGCTTTTGGTGCGGTGGCCCGTCTGGCACCGAATTATCTGGTTAACGATTGCACGGTGCCGCGCACGAAGCTGCCTGAAGCACTGGCCCGGGTGGCCGAGATTGTCGACAGATATGATTTTAAGCACGGTAATGTGTTTCATGCCGGCGACGGCAATTTACATCCCTTGATATTCTTTGATGCGCGGGATGCAGACCAGCTTAAACGGGTCAAAAAAGCTGGCTGGGAAATCATGAAAGCCTGCGTTGAGCTGGGCGGCACCATCTCCGGTGAACATGGTGTGGGTTTGGAAAAAATTGAGGCCATGCGCCTGGTTTTTTCGGAGCTGGATTTTATTGCCCAGCGGGGCTTACAGCAGGCGTTCGATCCGGATGGATTGCTCAATCCCGGTAAAGTCATTCCGCTATCCCTGCCAGAAGAAAACACCGATGAAGTACGGGTGCATCCTCCGTTTGCCGGTGCTGACACCCTGAGCGCGATCGAAAAGGAAATCGGCGAAAGGATTCAAAGCGCCGCTGCCGACGGCACCGGGCTGATACCCGCCGCTGGAGGCGGGTTTTCGCATTTCGGCAATTTGCCCACCCGCAATTGTCAAAAATTATCCAGTTCTGCGCTCAACGAGATTCTCGAATTTGACCCTTACAATCAGTTCGTTACGGCCGGAGCCGGTGTGCGCCTTGATGTGCTCCAGCGCCAACTGGCCGAACATCACCAGTGGCTGCCCGTGCGGCCTTCGTTTTGCGTTCAGAATCATTCACTGGGTGCTGTGATGGCACGGGCGGCCTGCGGGCCGGAGCGCATGCACTACGGTGCCTCGCGGGATCTCGTTCTGGGCTTGCGCTTTCTGGACGGCAACGGTCAAAAAATTTCAACCGGAGGCAAAGTTGTCAAAAATGTAGCCGGCTATGACATGACGCGTTTGATGATCGGATCCGCCGGTACGCTGGGACTGATTACCGAAGTGACCTGTCGCGTGATGACCATACCCGAAAGGTGCAGCGCTATCGGTGCGCAAGGACCGCTTTCGGCCTGTGCGGATCTGGCATCCGAGATAATGACATCCCAGCTGATACCGGTTTTTATTGTAATCATGCCGGTAAACGGGCAGGGTGAGGAAGCGATGCGCCGGCGCTGTACCTTGAAGATCGGATTTGAAGGGTTTGACAAAACCGTCACCGAGCAACTTAAAAGAACACAAGCATTATTTGAAAAGGACGGCATGACCCTGAGCCCGGCGCAGGATTATGCGGTACAGGATGGCATTTTCAAAAAGTCCTATTCGCAGATGTTGGCAGCGGCATTTATCCTGCGGGCCGATCTGCCCCTTGATCGGATGCCCGGGTTTGTTGAGTCCTTGGCCAGGTGGCTGCCGCAATCCAAATGGTTTTTAGATTACGGATGCGGCCGAATCTTTGTCGCATTTGAAAACATGCCCGACGGCCTGTGGGGACGGATGTGCGAAACCGGCGATCAACTGGGCGGTCACGTGGTCATGGAAAAGGCTACCGATGAATTCAAGAAGCATAACGATGTCTTCGGTATCGACCGGCCGGAATGGAAGGTGATGCACCGCATCAAGGCGGCCCTTGACCCGCAGCACGTTTTTTCACCCGGCCGCCTGCCAGGCAAGATTTAAATTGGAGTAGTGGAGTGATGGAGTAATGGAGTGTTGGATGCACCTATTTGAATTACTCCAGCACTCCATTACTCCAGTACTCCGGAAAGAGTAAGCTTCGAGGTGATTTAACCGCTCAGATCATTTCTGTATGTGTGATTATGACCGAGACCATTTCCAAATACTACGAAGAAATCTACCACTGCAATCGTTGCGGGTTTTGCCAGGTGGCATGCCCGATATTCCGGTCCACCGGGCACGAGACCGGGGTGGCACGCGGGCGTCTGGCCCTTTTGCGGGCCATTATCGAGGGACGTCTGGAATGGAGCCCGGAAATTGAAGCCCCGCTTTTTGACTGTTTGCTCTGCGGTGCCTGCACCGCCAATTGTTTTCCGGCAATCCCCACCTCCGACTTGATCATCAAGGCCCGGGCCCAGTATCTGGAAAAAGTCGGTCGCAAATCCATTCATCGTTTACTGTTTGACCAGCTATTGCCGTATCCACGGCGGCTGCATCTGGCCGCACGGGCGGTGGCGCTGGGCAAAAATACGGGTATTGCCGATCTGGCGCAGGCCCTGGGGTTGTTAAAGATATTCGGCCGTGATTTTGCACATGCCAGTCAAATTGTCGAACGATTTCCCTCGCAACCGCTGCGGGATAAAATCAAAACCGGAGCGCACAGCGGCAGCGGCCAACTGTTGCGGATTGGTTATTTTGTCGGCTGTGGTGTTGATATTATCAGTCAGGATGCCGGCCAGGCAACCTTGCGGCTTTTAAAAAAAATCGGCAAATTCGTGCGGGTTCTGGAAAATTGTTGCTGCGGTTTGCCGGCCTGGTCTTACGGGGATTTGAAAGCGGCGCGGAAACTGGCCCGCCGGAACGTATCCATCCTTGCGGCTGAAGATCTGGATGTAATTGTTACGGACTGCTCCAGCTGCGCATCCTTTTTAAAGCATTATCCTCAGCTTTTCCCGGAAGCCGGGCACCATCAAGAAAAGGCCGCTGCGGTCTCCGATCGTATTAAAGATATGGTGCAATTGATTCATTCAATGGAAACCTTGACGGCTGCCGACAGCGCTGCTGTCACTGTGACGTATCATCATCCCTGTCATGCGGCCCGGGGGCAGGGGCTCACAGCCGAGCCCGGCGACATTCTGAATCGGCTGCCGGGAGTTGAATACCGGCCGTTAGCCGAAGCGGATTGGTGCTGCGGCGGAGCCGGCGCATATGCGTTTGCGCATTATGAGTTGTCCCAGCAGGTGCTGGATCGTAAGATGAACAATCTGAAAAAAAGCGGTGCAGATTTATTGGCCACCTCCTGCCCGGCCTGCATCATGCATTTATCCTATGGCGTGCGCAAGCACGGCCTGAGCACCCGTGTATGTCATATTTCAGAGCTTGTTAAATAGCCACAGGCACACACAGACACACACAAACCTTTTGTTCGGCCGACTCCCCGCGTTAAGGCATAGCCTTCCGCGGGACAAGCTGGCCGAACAAAAATGGTCATCCCGCTTTGCGGGATATAATTTACAGGTTTATTAGAACCCATCTCAAAAATGCATCTAACGCCCAATAGCCGCGTTGTGAACCTCCTTAAAATGCTCACATACTCTATGTATGCTGCGCTTTTTCGTCAGCTCACGCCTTGCTCTTGGACGTGATTTGCTATTTTTGAGATGGGTTCTAAATAGAAAAGGACAAGAAAATGGCGAAGCTTGAATTGAACGGTATCTTTCCGCCCATACCGACCCCGTTTATCAACGAAAAGGTGGCTTACGACAAACTGGCAGCCAATATTGAGCGCTGGAATCCTGCGGGTCTGAAAGGATACGTGGTGCTGGGTTCCAATGGTGAATATGTTTCACTGTCCGAAGAAGAAAAGCGAGCTGTTGTCGATTCCGTCGTGCAGTCGGCGGCGAATGATATGTTGGTCATTGCCGGGACCGGTTGCGAGTCCACCGCCGAGACCATAAGGCTCACCGAAGACTGCGCCAAGCTGGGCGCCGATGCCGCCTTGGTGGTCACGCCTCATTATTATGGCGGCCGCATGAATGACGTTGCCCTGATCCAGTATTTTTCAACGGTAGCGGATCAATCATCGATTCCGATTTTACTATACAACGTCCCCAAATTTACCCACATTAATATGGCGGCCGATCTGGTCGCACGCCTCTCCGAGCACCCCAATATCATCGGCCTGAAGGACAGCTCCGGCAATGTTATCCAACTCGGTGAAATCCTCAGTGCGGTTACCAGAGATTTTTTTGTGCTGGTGGGAACCGCCAGCGTATTATTCAGCGGCCTGACCCTCGGCTGTGTCGGCGGCATCAATGCCCTGGCCAACGTGGCGCCCAAGCAATGCGTGGCCATTTTGGATCAGATCAAAAAGGGTAACCTGGATGCCGCCCGGGAACTGCAGCTTAAAATGCTTCCGGTCAACCAGGCTGTCACTGCTGTCTATGGCGTGCCGGGGTTAAAAGCGGCTATGGATATGCTGGGTTACTTCGGGGGCGATCCCCGCAAGCCCTTGCTGCCTTCCTCTGAGCGGGAAAAATCCGAGATCGAAACCATATTAAAGCAAGCGGATTTGCTTAATTAGAGTGACTTATTCAATTTAACATCTTGTTTGGCGGCGGTGAACATATACAGTGCCGTTGCGCCTATAAGACACAGCATACACACCAGAAACGAGGCATCAAAGGCAGCCGGTCCGCGCGAGGCATCCGGATACAGGTGCTGCATGAATGTGCCCAGTCCCTGAAGAAATACAGCCGGACCCAGCATGTTAAAGAAATTGATGCCGGTCATGGCCGCGCCTGACATGTCTCGGGGCATCAGATCTTTGATGTGCGGATACATCAACATGCCGCCGGATGCCGCCAGCCCGAACAGAAAGAAAACGAGCGATATGATGAAAAGTCCGGTCTCTGCAGAAAAGGTGGTCAGTGCCAGCGAAATCAAGGCCATCATCAACAGGCAAAAAACAACCAGCCCCTTGCGGGTTTTAAAAACGCGGTCTGACAGCGCCCCCCACAGCGGGCTGCCAATAATCAGCCCCACGTTCATCAGCAATATCAGATTACCCGTTCGCATGGCCGAATAGCCCATGACTTCAATTAAAAACGGCCCGGCCCACAGTGCCTGAAAAGCGGCAAAGGTTCCGTAGCGGACCAAAGTGGCCGCTGAGATGATCCAGTAATCTTTGTTTTTAAAGAGAAAGCCCAGATTAGAAAATGCCTGCCTCAGGCTGATTGCCGGCGCATCGTTTGCACTGTGGATTGCGGAGCGGGCAGGCCGATCGCGCACCACCATAAAAAGCGTCAGGGTTAAGATCAGATTAATCCCGGCAATCAGCTGAAAACTCAGCCGCCACCCGAATTGTTCGACCAGCATGACCAGCGGGGTGGCGGCCACCATATTGCCGAGCGTTCCGATTGAAGCCACCAGCCCCGTTAAGGTGGCAAATACCAGCGGTTCAAACCATTCGGTCAACAGCTTAAATGTTCCCATCAAATTGCAGGCCATGCCGATTCCCAGCAGGACGCGCCCGATGAGACCAAAGCCGAGTGAATCGGCGATGGAAAACAAAATAGCGCCCACCACACCCATCAGCGAAAGAACGGTCATCAGCCGTCTGGGGCCCACTTTGTCCAAAAGCACACTGATCGGAATCTGGGTTAGCGCAAAACCGTAAAAAAATGAGGCTGACAGCAGGCCCAATTCTTCCGTATTCAGGGACAGGTCCCGGATCAGCTCGGGCGCAATGACCGCGTTTGAGGTCCGGTAAAACTGAGACAGGAAAAAGTGTGCTGTGGCCAGTATAAATATAATCCAGCGTCGAGACATAATCGCGATTTATAGTGGTTGTCAAAGAAACGTACCGATTGCGGAGCGTTTCTTTGCTACAACACTTATACCGCTATCCTTTTCACGGAACCTTTTTATGACAAGCGGTACAAGTCCTGGCAATTTCATCAGTTAAGGTAATTGAAGCATTTGGGTTATCATGGGATCGGAATCGGTTGTCAAGCACTTTTGGTTTATGGTTTGCTTGCATTATTCTGCCCGGCATTTTCTTGACATGCTAAATGGCCTTGCCTATATTTTGCTGGTAAAAACGAATCCAAAGGAAAATATAATGCGAAAACGTATCGTCATTGTCGCGGCTGTGGTTGTGCTGTTTTTAATCGGTTGTCAGGGGCCCCGGATCAGGCTTTTTCCGAGTGCCGCTGATCCGCTGCAGGAGTATACCTTAGAGGG
>JASFGN010000147.1:0-6922 GCA_050123735.1 Desulfobacterales bacterium
GGATGCTCTCCCTGCATATAGCACATATCTGCGGATTGCTTTCGCCGTACCACTCACATAATGAAGTGGTAGGCGGAACAGGGCTTGAACCTGTGACCCTCCCGCATGGAATGCGGGATGCTCTCCCTGCATATAGCACATATCTGCGGATTGCTTTCGCCGTACCACTCACATAATGAAGTGGTAGGCGGAACAGGGCTTGAACCTGTGACCCCCGGCTTGTAAGGCCGGTGCTCTCCCAACTGAGCTATCCGCCCATGTTAAACCTAAATACCGCAAAACCGGATGGCCAAGACTGCGACCCTCCCGCCTGCGAGGCGGGATGCTCTCCCAACTGAGCTATCCGCCCATGTTTGTCAGTCCAATTGCATCTATAAGACAGCGATTGCTAACAATTTCAAGCCATAATGTCAAGGTTAAAGTCAGATGAACAATCGCTTTGGACTTACACCAGGTTTTTCGGCTTTTCCGACTCCTCTGAGGTGATCTCAAGCGGAATGTCGACATTTTTAAAGAGCCGGTGGCCGTCATCAAGGATCAGTGCATGCGTCAGCACCTCGTCCATATGTTCCACCAGAATAATTTCGACCTGCTTGGAGATGCTTTTGGGCACGTCCTTTAAGTCTTTTTGATTTTCCTTGGGGATTAGGATTTTCTTGATGCCACCCCTGTGTGCTGCAATGATTTTTTCCTTCAAACCGCCAATCGGCAGAACGCGCCCTCTGAGGGTAATTTCGCCGGTCATAGCGATGTCGCGGTGCACCGGCCGTTTGGCCAAGGCGGACACAAGCGAGGTACACATGGAGATGCCTGCCGAAGGTCCATCCTTGGGGATAGCGCCCTCAGGGATATGAATATGGATATCATATTTACGGTAAAATTTCTCATCGATCACCAAATTTTGCGCCCGCGATCGCACGTAACTGACGGCAGCCTGGGCAGATTCCTGCATGACATCGCCCAGTTTGCCGGTGACCGTAAGCTTGCCTTTTCCGGGCATGATCAGCGTTTCGATAAAAAGTAGCTCGCCACCCACCTGGGTCCAGGCCAGACCGGTGACCATTCCAACCTGATCTTTCTCCTCGAGCTGTTCCTGTCGAAATCGGTATGGGCCCAGGTATTTGGCAATCGACTTTTCATTGACCTTGAATTCAGTCTTATTTTTGTTCTTAACCGCTTCTTTGGCCAATTTGCGGCATATAGAGGCAATTTCGCGCTCAAGATTGCGCACACCGGCTTCCCGGGTATAGCGTCGAATAATCGCCAGGAGCGCATTCTTGCTGAAGATGACGTTTTTTTGCTCAAGGCCGTTGAATTCAATCTGCTTGGGGACCAGAAAACCCCTGCCGATATGGTACTTCTCGTATTCGGTGTAGCCGGGCAGACGAATAATTTCCATCCGATCCTGCAGCGGCAGCGGTATATCCGGCAGGGTGTTGGCCGTCGTAATAAAAAGGATGTCTGAAAGATCGTAATCCATATCCAGATAATGGTCATTGAAACTGAAATTTTGCTCGGGATCCAAAACCTCCAGCAAAGCCGCAGACGGATCGCCCCTGAAATCCATGCTCATTTTATCGACTTCGTCCAGACAGAATACCGGATTGTTCACGCCGGCCTTTTTCAGTGACTGCAGGATTTTGCCCGGCAGCGCCCCGATATAGGTGCGGCGATGCCCCCGGATTTCGGCTTCATCTCTCACCCCTCCAAGCGATAAGCGCACGTATTTGCGGCCGGTCGCCCGGGCGATTGATTTGGCCAGCGAGGTTTTGCCCACGCCCGGAGGACCGACAAAACAAAGGATTGGCCCCCGGATTTTCTTTACCAGTGCCTGGACGGCCAGATATTCCAAAATCCGCTCTTTGGGTTTCTCCAGACCGTAGTGATCTTCATCCAGAATTTTTTCAGCCTCATCCAGATCGTCACGCACCTCGCTTTTATCAAACCAGGGCAGACTGATAATCCAATCGATATAGTTGCGAACCACCGTTGCCTCGGCCGACATGGGCGTCATCATCTTTAGCTTTTTGAGCTCAGCCTGAACCTTTTCAGTGGCCTCTTCGGACATCTTCTTATTTTGGATTTTTTCTTCGAGCTCTTTGATGTCATCGCCCGGATCGTCATCAGCACCCATTTCCTTTTTAATCGCCCGCATCTGTTCGTTCAGATAGTAATTCTTCTGGGTTTGTTCCATCTGCTCTTTGACGCGGTTTTTTATGCGCTGATCCATCCGATAGACTTCGATTTCCATTTTAATCAGGCTTAACAGCAGCGACAGGCGATCGGTTGCGGAAAAGGTTTCCAGCAGCTTTTGCTTATCCTCTATTTTGAAGGAAAAATGTGATGCCACCGTGTCAGCCAGTTGCGAGGAATCAACAATAGCCGAAGCATTGGTGACCAGCTCTTTTGAAATGTTTTTGTTGACTTTTGCATATTGCTCAAATTCTTTGATGACCGATCGAACAAGCGCCAGCGCTTCCGCTTCATTGACGACCGGCTCAATGATTTTCTCAACCGCAACCTGAAAGAAATCGTCTTGTATTGAAAAGCGCTCAATTCGCCCTCTTGATTTTCCTTCCACCAGTGCCTTGACGGTTCCATCCGGCAAACGCAGCAGTTGAAGAACTTTACCAATTGTGCCGATGCGGTTGATATCGTTTTCACCGGGGTTATCCACGTTGGCACTTTTCTGGGTTGACAGAAAAACACGCTTGTCTTTGTTCATGGCCTCCGCCAGCGCATTGACCGATTTGGTTCGCCCGACAAAAAGCGGTGCCACCATATGGGGAAGGACCACCAGATCCCTTAACGGTAAGAGGGGTAAGAACATCTTCGTTTCGATTGCTCCTTCATCTTTAAAAAGCTTGGGTATATTTACCATGACACTCCATTCAAAAAATAAGTTTGGTTTTCACATCAATTCATTCTCAAATCACATTCAATCCAATGAGTTTAGCTGGCATAGAGCATGGGGCATGGAGCAAAGGGTTTGGTAAACTTGAGGGTTTCAGATGACCAACTCTATGCCCTTTGCGCTTAGCCCTTTGCAAATAGGTATGTGCTTATTCGTAGCCTCGCTCGTGGAAAAATCGGTAATAAAGAAAGCCCATCAGGCTTGCTTCTTGGTCTGCTCGTAGAGCAGAATCGGATCCTCCTTATTGAAAACAACATCCTCTCCGATGACACACTCTTTTACATCAGCAATTGATGGAATCTCGTACATGATATCGAGCATGCAGGATTCCATGATCGCCCGCAGGCCGCGCGCACCGGACTTGCGCTTCATGGCTTCCCGTGCAATGGCTGCCAGCGCACTGTCGGTCAGCCTTAGATTAACCCCTTCCATTTCAAACAGCATTTGAAATTGTTTGAGCAGGGCGTTTTTGGGTTCTTTCAAAATTCGAATCAGGGCGTTCTCATTGAGTTCATCAAGGGTCGCCAACACCGGCAGTCGGCCCAGAAACTCGGGGATCAAACCGAATTTTATGAGATCCTCAGGCTGCACATCCATCAGAATTTCGCCGATCGTTCGCTCGGTTTCGAGCAGAATCTTGGCTCCGAATCCCATTTGTTTGGATCCCAGCCGGCGCTGAATAATCTTTTCCAGACCGTTAAACGTTCCGCCGCAGATAAACAGAATGTTTGACGTATCGACTTTGACAAAGTCCTGTTGCGGATGTTTGCGACCGCCCTTGGGCGGCACGCTGGCTGTTGTGCCCTCGATTATCTTCAGCAGGGCCTGCTGAACGCCTTCCCCCGAGACATCACGCGTGATCGAAGGATTATCGGATTTGCTGGCAATTTTATCAATCTCATCGATGTAGACGATACCGCGTTTGGCTTTGTCGACATCGTAATCTGCATTCTGTAGCAGGGACAGAATAATATTTTCAACATCCTCACCCACATAACCGGCTTCTGTCAGACTGGTGGCGTCAGCTATGGTAAATGGTACATTCAAAAACCGGGCAAGCGTTTGGGCCAGCAAAGTTTTGCCGCAACCCGTCGGGCCGATCAGCATGATGTTGCTTTTCTGGATTTCCACATCCCCGGTGTTCATTGAAGACTCCAGGCGCTTGTAATGATTGTAAACGGCTACGGAAAGCACCCTTTTGGCCGATTCTTGTTCGATAACATAGCCATCGAGCTTTTCCTTGATTTCTTTGGGCGTCAGAATTCGATCCGAGTCCTTCGAATCTTTTTCACTTTCTTCCTCAATAATTTCACTGCAAAGCTGAATGCATTCATCACAAATGTATACTGCCGGACCGGCAATCAGCTTTCGGACTTCCGACTGGTTTTTACCACAAAAAGAACAGAACAGGTTGTCATTTTCATCTTTTTTCTTTGGCATTCTCTTTCTCCGAATCTTCTAATTTGTCAAGATCATCGCGATTGGCAATGACGTGGTCAACAATGCCGTACGCTTTCGCCTCCTCACCCGACATGAAAAAGTCTCGATCGGTGTCTTTTTGTATCTCTTCAATTTTTTTCCCGGTATGCTCAACCAGAATCTGATTCAGGCGATCTTTCATCCGCAAAATCTCTTTGGCCTGAATTTCAATATCCGATGCCTGACCCTGAAAACCACCCATGGGTTGATGGATGAGAATCCGTGAATTCGGTAAAGAATAACGCTTGCCGCGGGTCCCCGCAGCCAGCAATACCGCACCCATGCTCGCCGCCTGACCGATGCAAACGGTGGTGATATCCGGTTTAATATATTGCATGGTATCATAAACTGCCAAACCGGCTGTCACCAGGCCGCCCGGTGAGTTTACATAAAAGTTGATGTCCTTGTCAGGATCTTCAGATTCGAGAAACAACAGCTGGGCAATAATAAGATTGGCAACTTCATCGTTCATCGCGGTCCCGAGGAATATGATGCGGTCTTTAAGGAGCCGCGAATAGATGTCATAAGCACGCTCGCCCCGGCTGCTTTGCTCTATCACCATCGGTATCAGTGGCACCAGTTATCTCCTTGTACATTCGATGACCGGGATTAACCCGGTTTTAGCTCAAGCCGCTTTTAGTGCGGCAGTTACTTTTTGGATGGCGTTTTGGCCGATTTGTCCGGCTTAACGTCTTTAATACGACTACTATCTAAGATAAGTTTGATCGCCTTTTTTTCAAGAAGCGTATGCTTGAAGAGTTCGAGCTTATCTTTATTTTGATCGTAATATTGCTTTATCCCCTCCAGGGGCTGGTTAAAGTTTTCCGACATCTCCTTGAGACCGTTTTCCAGTTCTTCATCATCAATACCGATCTTCTCCTGATCGATGATTTTCCCGAGAATGAGATGGCGTTTTACCTGGTTTAGCGCTGTGTCCCGGTATTTTTCTGATATGGATTCCTTTGACAGGCCCATTTCTTCCAGCGATGTATTACGATAAGCAAACGAGCGTTCTGCTTCTTCGACAATCCCCTGCAGCTCCATCTCAACCATGGCATCCGGAACTTCAAACGATGTTCTGCCAAGCAATTCTTTAAAAATTTGCTCGTTGAGCTCTTGCTCTGTGCGTTTATCATAGCCTTGCTTGATGTTTTCCAGGATGACCGATTTCAGATCGTCCAGGGTTTTATACGGTCCGGCTTTTTTAGCCAGGGCATCATTTATCGGTGGCAAGATCTCCTGGCGAATTTCATTTAAAAATACCTCAAATACAACATCCAGGCCGGCCAGTTTCTCGTTGGGAAAATCCTTATCGAAACTTACGGTAAAATTTTTAGTCTCCCCTGTCTTCATACCGGTGATATGTTTATCGAATTCTTCTGAAATAATCGCCTTGCCGATCTGCAGGCTAAAATTTTCCGTTTTGGCAAATGCGGGCACCGGCTCACCCCCGTGCAGACCCTCGAGGTCAATCAGAATAAAATCGCCTTCCCGGGCGGGCCGATCTTCAGCAACCTTTTCATACTGGGCCATATTCTTTTGAAGGGCCTTTAATTGTGCATCCACCTCGTCATCACCGGGTTCATACAGGGTCCGTGTCAACTGCAGACCCTTAAAATCGATATCGTCGATATCCGGGGAGATCTCAACAGTGGCTTTATATTGATAAGCACGATCTGCTGCAAGTTCAGGAGGATCCAATTCGGGATTTCCCACAATTTTGAGCTCGGTTTGCTTGATGGCATCGATGAAAGAATTTTGAATTAAACGAGAAGATACATCGGCATGTACATCCTTTTTAAACATCCGCTCCAGGACCGACCGTGGGACTTTTCCCGGGCGAAAACCCTTCACCTTGGCGCTCTTTTTGAGCTGTTTATACGCTTTGTCCAGTTCCTGGACAACCTCCTCCTGCGGAATTTCAATGTGCAACGTTTTCTTTACACTACTGATATCTTCAACTTTAAAGGGCATCGTTTTTCCATTTCAATAAAATTTAAGCGCCTTAAACCGACCGATCACGAATGCGTTTGTAGGTACTTTGATTGCAGCTCAGATGGTGCGAGAGGGGAGACTTGAACTCCCACTCTGTCTCCAGAGCTGGATCCTAAGTCCAGTGCGTCTACCAATTCCGCCACTCTCGCATTTTTTAGGTCAATACAAACCTGACAAGAGATCCGGTCAGACCGAATTAGCAGGGTAATAAATAATCGAAAATTAACAGGATTTCAATGCAACAGCTCAGCCCCCAAATCCTTTAAATTCAAGTATAAAAAACAATACTGATAATGTCAATCGAATCAGCTGTCAAGACAAATAAAGCTTCACCAGCTCTGCCGGAGTTGAAAAAAAGAATTCGTTTGGGTATAAAAATAGGATGCTTTCAATAATCGTGCAGGTTCCAAAATCTATCAACCGCCACCACCGGTTGCCATCCCGATCCGAAGCAAAACAGGCGATTTCGTGGTTGAAATCAGTTGCCGCAATAGGCCTCTGCGTGATGACGTGCACCGCAATCCCGGATGCTAC
>JASFGN010000148.1:0-6889 GCA_050123735.1 Desulfobacterales bacterium
TTGGCGGCGATAGAGGAATAGGCCGCCGGGGTGACCTCCAGCAGATAGACATCATCTCCACCTAAAATGAGCATTCCCTTGCTATTGCGGTTGATGATAACCGCCTGATAGGGGTCGACCTTATTGATGACGCTGGTGGCCAGGATACTCGGGGCCGTCCGCTCTTCTTCTTTTAAGCCCAGCTCATTTAGTATCATTTTGCCGGCATGCAGGACTTCTTCCTGGTCAAATGAATGGATTTCCAGCATGCCGTAACGACGTTCCACGATCATTTCGCCAGGTCGCGAGTTTGTGATCTTAAGAGCGATATCGGTCAGCCGATTAATCTCGATACCCGGAGAGATCTCAACAAAAAGGGCGGCCATGCCTTCAACAGACAGAAATCCCCGACAGGCACTGGCAAACAGGGACGCAAACTGGGGTTGCAGTCGATCCAGATAGCAGTAAGCTCTGAGCTCAGCCATTCAATGTTCTCCTCATAAGTAGTTTAAAAATCCCATCTGAGGCCCGCATGCTGTGTTACGATCCGATTCAAAATGCTCTCGTATGTCGGATAATTTTGATTGCATATTCTTTAGCCAAATCCTTGGCAAGCGGCGTCAGAATGCCGCCAGGCGCCAGAACAACTGAATTCTGCTTGCTGTTCACAGCCGTGTGAATGTCTTTTGCAGTGATGAGCTTTGACGCTTGACCACTGTTATCGTCTTGCTTGCTTTTTGCCTGCGATGGGGCGGGTGAAGCAGGCATCAGCATTTGCTCAAAAGTTGCGTACAGTTGATCCGTTGGACAGAAAACCATCCCAAAGCCTTGCAGCTTGTTTAAAATGTGATCGATTTCCTGTCGCAGCTGCTCGTTGACCAGTATGTCGCAGAGCATGAAACCGTCATTGGCCGCCAGCACTTTTTTGTCCTGCAGCAATGCCAGAAAAACGATATGCGATTCCTGGTCGTCGCAGATCAGCCGGGCCACTTTGGCTGCCGTCTGCATACAGAAAGTCGGCAGGATCAGAATATCGGCTTTCTGCAATGCTTTCTCGAGACCCTCCGGTTTGACCGTATCCAGAATGCACTTGACCCCGGCGCCTTCTTTGACATCGGCACCGCAAACCCATGATCGGGCTGATTCAACGGTGAACACGCTCGACCGGCGGGAGGCTTGATCAATTTTTTGAACCTGCCCGAGGGCTTCTTCCAGCTTGCGAACACCACCGTGAAAAATATGAAGAACCGCCGGACGGTTTTCAGGTGATGTGCTTTGCTTTGAAGACGCTTTGGTTGATGATGCTTCCGTCCGTCCGGTTTCCTTCAGTACCTGCTTGACGATTGTGGTGATTTCTTTTTTGGTTGAATCCGTCATTGTCTCGATCTTGGCCCTCAAAGGCTGAGATTAAATTTATTCATCCCGCTGACGGTCAGCGCCGTCATTCAAACAGGACAACGCGATTCCAAACGGGGTAATCAGTTGGGGAATGGCCGGCCGGAATGTTTCCAGGCCGATATTTTCGGCGACGATATCGCTAAATCCATCCAACTCGCATGTTCCGCCGACAAGGCAGACCTTATCCAGGTTGTCAAATTCTTTTAAATAGGTGGCCGCAATGCTGGCAATTTTTTCGATCACCGGCCGGACAATCGACAATACTTCTTGATTGCGGCGCCGATCGATCTTGATTTCCTCGGCTTCTTCGTAGCTGATTTTGTGATTGCCGGCCAGAACGAGGGACAGATGAACGCCTCCGGTTGCCTCGTCATTGGTGTAAACAACCTCTCCATCCTTGATGACCGCAATACCGGTTGTCCCTCCGCCGACATCAACAATGGCGCCGTTTTCGATTTTCAATACTTGATTGGCGGCCGTGGGCTCGTCCAGAACATTGAGCACTTCCAGGCCCACCCCTTCCAGGATATGGGTGGTGGTCTTCAGATTCGCGTATTCGGTCTGCGGCGGAAAAGAAGTGGCGCCCTGTTCAATCTCTACCGGGCAGTGTTTGCGCATTTCCTCCATCAGGTCCCGCGTTGTGTTCAATGCCCCCGCATAATCGACAATTAAGCCGCTGCGGGCTACCTCGGTGCGTTGCATGCGGGCCGCTCGCGGCTGGCCGGTTTCATCGATGATAATGGCAATCGTTTTGTACGTTCCCAGATCGATGCCGGCATAGAACCGCTCGGCACCGGCAAAATTCCAGCTATCGGGCCGATTGATGAGCTTTCTGAGCCGGTCGATGGGATCCGTCATAAAATGCTCCTGGCGATTTCATCGGTGGGCGACGGAATGACCACGTGACTCAGAATCAAGCCCGTTCCTTCTAAAACATCGACAGCGGCTTCAACTGCGGCCCTGACCGAATCGACATCACCGGTCAGATACAGAAACGATTTTCCCCCCAGGCCGGTTGCACACCGAATTTCAATAATATCGACATCGGCCGCTTTGACCCCGGCATCGGCCGCCATAATCGAAGAGGCCACCGAAAATGTCTCGATAACGCCCAGTGAATCAACTTTTTTGATGAGCGTTGTTGCAGTGATGGCTGGAAATATGGATGTATGCACATTGGGGATCACAAAATCATCGACCAGAAATTCTCCGGCGACCTCGCGGCCCACTTCGGTGGCGCGTTCAACTGAATCCACATCGCCGGTAACCATGACCATAAATTTCCCGGCACAGATGGGCTGGGCGAATACCAGCTCGACATCTGCTGTTTTCATCATTTCATCGCCGGCCTCAACGCCCTTGGCAATGCTGTTCAATTCGATCATGCCGATTGCTTTAAGCTCTTCCATATGTCCACGATTCATCCATCAAGGTTATTCAGACTGAATGATAATGTGTTTGTCATCAACCGCTGATACCGTACCAGCGATGCTTGCGTGAACGCGCGCTCCCAGCGCGCCTTCGGGAATTTCACCGATCAGGTCACCTTTTTTAACACGGTCTCCTTTGCCGACAACCGGTGCGGCCGGTTGACCGAGGTGCTGTTGTAAAAGGATCGTCACCTGATTGACCCGAACATTGCCGCTATAAAATTCCGGATGGCCGTCATATTGCATGACTTCCAGTCTTTCCATCAAGCGACGCACCGGAACCTTGCGGGTATCGAAAAACGGAGACACCTTGTAGGTTTCCCGCTTGGGCTCACGTTTGACGCCCTCCGCCAGGCACTTTTGCTTGAGGACCGCATTAATTTCCCGTGGTGAGAGCATCATCGGACAGGCAAATTTCTCGCAGACACCGCATTCCGAGCAGATGAGTGCATCTTCAAGAATTTCACCTTCCATCCCGGGTTTATAGGCCAGATGCCGCATAATTTTATGCGGCTCGAGTGAATGGCCGATTAAATTTCGGGGGCACAGATCGGTGCAGCGTGAGCACTGGGTACAGGCAGCCTTGGCGATAAATCGCATGCGTTCAATATCTTTTTGTTTGTCCCGGATAATGTTGTGGTGCGGCGCTAAAACGATCAGGCCGCTGGTTGTTTTGGTCACCGGGTCACGCTGACTGGCCAGCACTTTTCCCATCATCGGTCCCCCCATGACAATTCCGTACTCGGGAATGCGGGCGCCTCCCGCCAGCTGGATAACCGTTTCGGCCGGGGTGCCGATCGGAACTTTACACACCACTGGATGGTGCACCTCACCGCTGACCGTCAGATAACGATCTGTGACCGGATGTCCCGCCATGGCGCGGGAAACATTCATGAGCGATTCAACATTGCAGACGACCGCCAGAACATTTAAGGGGATACCCCCTTCAGGCACCACTTTGCCGATCACTTCATTGACCAGGATGAATTCATCACCGGCCGGGTAATAGTCATCCAGTTCAAAAACATCGATGAGATGGGTGTGACCGTTGCCGGCAATCTTGGTTTTGAGCACGTCCAGGGCGCGCCGGT
This sequence comes from Desulfobacterales bacterium, assembly GCA_050123735.1. Classification (GTDB taxonomy): domain Bacteria; phylum Desulfobacterota; class Desulfobacteria; order Desulfobacterales; family JAHEIW01; genus JAHEIW01. The sequence goes on from JASFGN010000148.1 coordinate 3,899, forward strand.
GCTTCGATTTGACACAGATGGTCCCTTTGCCGGCATTGGTGCAATCCATCACGGTGGCGAGGCCGTCCACAATCAGATCGGTGTGATGCTCAACCAGATACGGATCACTGACCAGCAGCGGTTCACATGAAGCGCCGTTGGCAAGCACCTGTTCTACTTCAAACTGCAGCTTCACATGAGTTGGGAACCCGGCACCGCCTGCGCCGACGACTCCGGCAGCACGAATTTTATCGACAATATCCGCTCTCATTTATTCTTTCCGGATGTGCGGCCCGCCAGTTCCAGATTGTCCACAATGCCGACCACCACGGCATCTATTGGGATCGGCTTTTCTTTGTCAAACGCTTGCATGGCCGGTGCATCCCGGGTGATGATCACCATTTCCCCGAATCCGGCGCCGACCTCATCGGCGGCCACCAATACAGCGCCGTCCGGTTTGAGGTCTTTTCCCAACGGCTGGATAAACAGCAGCCGCAAAGCGGATATCGAGTCCAGTTTTTTGGTGGACCACACGTTTCCGATAACTTCAGCCAGTAACATCCTTTCTTCCCTCCGGCGTGGATTAATAATTGAGTTCAGCGGAACCGTTACTTAAGATGCTCCGCCTCTTGAATGGCCTGAATACTTGCCTTGACGTCGGCGATATCACCAAAAATGCCAATCATGGTCATATGCTGCGGACAAATGCCTTTTAAATCAAAGACGCTCACGTTGGCCGCTTTTTCGGCGACGTCGGCGGCTGCGACCATATCGACCACCTTTCCCTGGATAAGCCCGACGGCCGTTGGCAGGATCTCGGTCTCAGATAAGATCTTTTTGCCGACGGCGCCGGCCCTTTGCCTGATCAGCTCGAAGACGCCCGGGGAAGGGTGGGATATCAAGTGAATGGTAAATGCCATATGTGACCTCTCAGCAATGTACTTTTTACGGACGGTAAGATGCAGTCTGACAGCCAGATGCATTTTTCATAAAAGTGCTTTTTCGGCAGTTCGCGACCCGTTAACGGCGCAGGGCGAATAACGCGTTCCGAAGCGACAAGCAGAAACACGGGCTGAAAGAATACCACCATTACCATCTGCTCAAATCCCGCCGCAGACTATGCTTCTGTTTTGGGAATGGTAAACTCGATGTCGCTGTGCGGTCTGGGGATGACATGGACTGAAACCAGTTCGCCGACACGTTCAGCGGCTGCACCGCCGGCATCCGTGGCCGCCTTGACGGCGCCAACATCTCCGCGCACAAATACCGACACGAGGCCACCGCCGACGAATTCCCGGCCGACGAACTTAACTTTTGCTGCCTTCACCATTGCATCGGCAGCCTCAATGGCGCCGACCAGACCTCTGGTTTCGACCATACCTAACGCTTGTTCTGCCATTCTCTTTTACCTCCTGATTTATAAAATTATCGTTTCAATTGAATTGCTCTGGCCTTCATAGACCAATCTCTGGGTACTTCTATTATCACTGTTGCGGTGCGATCCATTTTTTCTGTTTTTTTGACCGCCGTAACAGTTGCATCGCCAATTTTTTGCCCGGCACGATCAAGGGCGGTGACAATCTCGCCTTTTTCCGGCAGCGGCCGGTACTCGTAGGGCATCTCAATAGCGGCCCTATCGTCATCCAGGCTTTCATCGACAATGAAGATCGCCTGGCCGGGGCAAATCGGTACACAGCTGCGGCAGCCGACACAATTGTCCTCGGTCAGGCGCGGGGGTGTTGTGATATCCTCGCCCACCGTAATGGCATCAAATTTACAACTGGACTCGCAGGGGTTGCAGGGGATATCTTCCAGACATTCCAATACGGCAACCGCACCCTTGCGGCGCCGGGCTTCGCCCGGGATGCCCGGCCCGTTTTTGAGTTCTTCATCCGAGAGATAACCGGTTCGGGTAGAATCACCGGCCATAATTATTGTTCCTCCATCATTGTATTCAAATATTCCTTGGCTTTGGCCCTGACTTCTCCATGGCTGCCGCTGCGCAGACCCACCATGCTTTTAAGCTGTTCATCGCGCTGTGCTAAGAATTCAGATTCATTCAGATAGCCAAGGCTGTGGGCAATGGCCAGGCCGGCGATGCGGCCCTCGATAATAGCGGTGCTGGCCTCTTCGATACCGGATGCATCACCGGCAACGTAAATTCCTTTGATAGAGGTTTCCTGATTCAAATCATGGGCCGGCAGCTGGCCCCCCAAAACCGGAGAATAGGCCATTTTACAGTTGGCCATTCGGATTAGCTGGGTCGAGGGGTTCAACCCGACCGCGATACATACCGTATCGACCTCAAAGTGTTTTTCGGTGCCGGCGATCGGTTCCCAGTCGTCATCCACTTCGATGATGGTGGCACCGTCTACCCGGTCTTTGCCGTGTGCTTCTTTGATCGTATGGGACATAAAAAAAGGCACGCCTGCTCGGGCGATTTTGGCGGCATGGACGGCATATCCGCCGATTTTGGGGGCGGCATCGATGACTGCGGCCACCCGGGCACCGGCCTGCAACATCTGGTAACTGACGATGACGCCCACATTGCCCGATCCGACCATCAAGATGGTGTCGCCGGGCCGGATACCGTGGATATTGGCCATTGTCTGGGCAGCCCCGGCGCCGATAACCCCCGGCAGCGTCCAGCCGGGGAAGGGAATCATGTTTTCCGAGGCACCGGTGGCGATAAGCGTTTTTTCGGCTTTGACCTGTTCGATGCGGTCTCGAATCATGACGTTCAGCGCGCCGTTTTCATAGATGCCCAGCACGACAGAATTCAGAGAGACTTCAACGCCCAGTTCACGGGCCTCGGCCAGAAAGCTGTTTCCGATGTCGAACCCGCGCTCCATGGCCCGGTGTTCCTTGGAGCCAAAGAATTTATGTATTTGCTTGAACAGCTGGCCGCCGGGGCGATCGTTTTCGTCATAAACGACGACATCGACACCATTTCTGGCGGCTGCCACCGCGGCTGCCAATCCGGCCGGTCCGGCGCCCACACATACCATCTCA
>JASFGN010000149.1:0-6873 GCA_050123735.1 Desulfobacterales bacterium
GGCCGCCAGAATTTCCACCTTAATCTCCTTCCGCCAGCGTTAAGATGATGGTCAACACCGCCCCGATCACCACCAGGTAAACCCCAAGGTCAAAAAAAATGGGTGTCCCCAGATGCCAGATCTCCTCTGCGGCGATGTGAATCTCACCCCAGCGGCCGGTCATAAACGGCTCGCCGGTGAAAAGCGAAACACATCCGCTGCCCAGCGCCAGCAGCAAGCCGACACCGATAAGCGTTCGCGGTGAGATGCGCAACAGTGCCAGCGTGCTGCGGACACCATAGGCATAGGCGTGCAGGATAAAAGTGGCCGATGCCACCAGACCGCCGATAAATCCACCCCCCGGTAGATTATGTCCGCGAAACAGAATAAATGCCGAAAACAACAGCAGCATCGGCATTAAAATCCGGGTTGCCGTAGATAGAATGACCGATTGCATGGGGATGTTCCCTATTATTTATTTTTGGTTTTAAGTAACGCTAATTTATAATCACAAATATCACGGTTATATTGCGACAATTGCCTAAAATTTAAAGTGCCTAAAATGCCTAAAGTTGAGGAATTCTATCATTTTATAAACAGATGCAGACGAATTATTTTTTTATTTTAGGCATTTTAGCTCATTTTAGCTCATTTTTATCTTCTGGCTGTCTTCCGGTTTCAGCTTCAGCAGCGTATAGACGCCTACACCGGCCAGCGCCAGAACCGTAATTTCTCCCAGGGTGTCCAGGGCACGAAAATCGACGATGATCACATTGACGATGTTTCGGCCGTGCGCCAGGACATAACTGTTTTCGGCGAAAAATCCGGAAAGGCGCGATCCTTCGCGCACACTGAGGGCCACCAGCACCAGAATCGTCATCAGCAGGCCGCTGGCAGCCGCCACCCCGGCATTGCGCAGCACCAGGGGGCGGCCAGATTCAACTTTCAGTTCCGGCAGTCGATAAATCACCCAGACAAAAAGAATCACCGTCATGGTCTCGATCAGAAACTGGGTCATCGCCAGGTCCGGTGCGCCGAAGTCGACGAATATCAGAGCAAGCCCGTAGCCGATCACGCCCATGGCAACGATGGCGCCGATCCGCGAGGGCACCCAGACGGTTACAAATGCCGCCGCCAGCATCAAAATCGCCACAATCAGCTCAAATGATTGAATATCGCCGATTTCAAGCGAAAAGTGAAGCCCACCCTTATGAACAAGCGTGTATCCGACCAGAGCCAGGGTGGTGAGCATAATGGCCAGAACATAGTGATGCAAATAGCCGCTTTGCAGCAGGCGGGTTTGCCAGGCGGCCAGTTTTTTGAGACCTTCCAGCGAGCTGAAATACCATGCCGCCGGTCCCCGGGCCGCCAGCCAGGCGCCCTGCCGTGCGAGCCGGCGAAATCCGGCATGCATCAGATACATCAGCGCGCCGCAGACAACCGTAACACCGCTCAAAGCCAGCATGGGCGTCAATCCATGCCACAGCGCCAGATGCATGTCTACCGGCCGGGCCATAACCGCTGATACCGCGCGGGCGACGGCCGAGTGGACGACCAGATTCGGGAAAAGGCCCAGAATCAGACCCAGCAGGGCGGGCAGCACCGGCCCCAGCCAGAGATTCAAAGAAAGCTTATGCGTTTCGGGATGCGGCTCAGCGGGTGCGCCGAAAAACGGGCGTAAAACGATAATCGCAGCGGCGGCCAGCAGGGCCGCATTGGCCAAAACCGCGGCGGCACCGAACAACCAGCGAAATCCGGTCATGTTTAAAATGGATTCATAGATGAGCTCTTTGCCGACAAAACCCAGCAGGGGCGGCAGACCGGCCATCGAAACTGCCGATAGAACAGCCGCAACGGTTATCAGGGGCATCTGGCGCGATAAGCCCTTTAGCCGGCTTAAATCCCGGCTGCCGGCCTCATGATCGACCACGCCGGCGGATAGAAAAAGCGAGCCTTTATACAGCGCATGCACCACCAGAAATACCATGGCTGCCTGGATGGCCAGCGGGGTTCCCACCCCGGTTAAAAATACCAGGCTCCCCAGACCGTTTACGGTTGAATAGGCCAGCAAAAGCTTGAAGTCCGTTTGTACCAGCGCCATGAAGGCGCCGGTAACAATTGTGACGGCGCCAAAAAAAGTGAGCGTCAGCTGCCAGATCTCGGTGCCTCCCAGCACCGGGCTTAAACGCAGCAACAGATAGACACCGGCTTTGACCATGGTTACCGAATGCAGAAACGCACTGACCGGTGCCGGTCCCTCCATGGCCGACGGCAACCAGAAATGAAACGGGAACTGGGCCGATTTGGTAAAAGCGCCCAGCAATACCAGAATTAATATCGGAACATAGAGCGCATTGCCCCGGATCATGTCCGCACGGTTCAACAGCTCGCTGATTTCCATGCTTCCGGTCACCCAGCCCATCAGAAGCATGCCTGCCAGCAGCACCAGGCCCCCTGTGCCGGTGACCAGAAGCGCCTGCAGGGCAGCCGTGCGCGCGGATTCCCGCTGGTGTTCAAAACCGATCAGAAAATAAGAGCTGATACTGGTCAGCTCCCAGAAGACAAAAAGGCTGATGAGGTTGCCGGCTAAAACGAGGCCCAGCATTGATCCCATAAAAAACAACATGAAGGCATAAAAACGGCCGAGATGGGTATGACCTGAAAGATAACCGCCGGAGTAGATCACAATCAAAGTGCCCATGCCGCATATCAGCAGCGCAAAAACCAGGCTGAGACCGTCCAGATAAAACGACAGGCTGGCGCCCAGGCTGGGGACCCAGGCATGTGGCTCGATGATAATCTGCCCGGCATTAATTTGCGGTATTGTTGAGGCAAAGAAAATCGTCAGTGCCAGCGGTAAAATGCTCAGCAGCCAGCCCGCCCGATTCGGCAGCAACCGCTGCAGCCACGGCGCCACCATTGCCAAAATGAAGACCGAAACCACTGCTGCCAGTATCATCTATTCCACTCCTGCCCGAAGCTCCTGCCAGTAATCGATGTCAAATTTACCTGTTATCCAGTCAGGAAAAACAAAGAAAAGGATTAGGATGAAAATAAAAAAACCAATTCTAATTATGTTGTCACGCCAACTATTTCATATCCTTAAAGCAAATAAAATAAAAATAATCAACTGTTCACCGCAGTCAAAATTTTGGACCTCTTCTTGTTATCATCTTGACCTGGAGTCTTTTTGTCTATATCTCCGGGTAAGGTTCCGGGTTCACCCGCCTTCGCTGAGGCTGCGGCGCGGCAGGCAAGGTTCAAAGGTTAGCGCTTTGCTGGGAAGCTGGCAGGCTATAAGGCTGGAAAGCTCAAATACATGAGTGCAATCAGAATGCCGAGTTTCAGGCTTCCAAGCTTTCGAGCATCCCAGCCTTCCAGCAGCCAGTGATTGAAACCCGTATGCTGGTCCTCTGTCTTCTGACCTCTGATAAAAAAGGAGAAACCGATGCCTCACATTATCGTCAAACTCTATCCCGGTAGAACAACTGAGCAGAAAAAACAACTGGCCCGTGAAATCGTCAAGAGCGTCACGCAGATTGCCGTGTGTGAAGAAAAATCGGTATCCATCGCATTTGAAGAGGTAGAGCCCGATGATTGGGCTGAAAGCGTGTACCGGCGCGACATCCTCGATAAAAAAGAAAATCTGGTGATCCCGCCGGGATATAATCCCTTTCAGAGAAAAGACAGCCCCGGGGATGCCGGCAAGAAAACAGGCTTTAGAATTCGATCCTATCAGGCTGCCGATCAGCCGGCAGTCATCGATTTATGGCATCGCTGTCACCTGGTGGTCCCGCAAAATGACCCCCGAAAAGATATCAAGATGAAAAGCCGGGTCCAGGCCGATCTGTTTTTTGTGGGCACCATCGGCAGCCGTATCGTCGCCACGCTGATGGCCGGCTATGACGGGCACCGCGGCTGGATCTATTATCTGGCTGTGAATCCGGATGATCAGCGCCGGGGAGTGGGTCGGCACATGATGGAACACGCCGAGGCCGCCCTGAAAAAACGGGGATGCCCCAAAATCAACCTGCAGGTTCGCACATCCAACCCGGCTGTGATCTCTTTTTATGAGCATCTGGGGTATACCAAGGATCATGTCATCGGGCTTGGTAAGAGGCTTTGACTCCCGGCCCTGAGCGCTTTTTATAGTTTTATCTGCCGATTTGACAGCTCTGCGGTTCTAATTATACGCTAAACATCTCATAAATTTTTATAAAAAATTTAGGAAATAGTTATTAATACTAATAGATTGCTATCTATTTTACTTTTCTTTCTTGACCATCGATACCTTATTTTTTATATCTATCCTCCAGTGGTACGGATCAATTGTTTTTGGCGACACGGATTATTTTCAATATGGAGGATCAACAAAAAAATAGGGGAGAAGAAAGGAGGATGTAATGAAAAAGATCGTTATCTTTAGTTTGGCTGTTTTAATGCTATTTTCACTGGGTACGATTGCCGGTGCCAAGACGCTGAAATTAGGTCTGGATGCCGGCCCGGTATCCCAGGACCCGCAGGTCCAGCTGTCCGGGGGGATGCTGCAGTATTCACACTGGGTGTTCGATCCGCTCGTCCGCTATGCGCAAAACATGGAGTTTCAGCCCCGCCTGGCCGAGCGCTGGGAACGTTTGGATGACCTGACCATGCGCTTTTATCTGCGCAAAGGCGTCAAATTCCACAGCGGCAACCCCTTTACCGCCAAGGACGTCAAATTCACGTTTGAGCGCTTTTACGAGAGCGCGGATTTCAAGGGACTATTCGAACCGTTCGAAAGCTGCACGGTGGTCGATGATCACACCGTGGATATCAAAACCAAAAAGCCCTACGCCCTGCTGATCAACATGGCCACCTATATCTTCCCGCTGGACAGCCAGTTTTACAGCGGCACGGATGCCGCCGGTCAGCCCAAGGATGCGGTCGTTAAAGTCGGCCCTTCGTTTGCGCTGCAAAACAGCTCCGGTACCGGACCGTTCAAGGTCGTCGAGTGGGAACAGGGCGCCCGTTATGTTTTTGAAAGATTCGCCGATTACTGGGACAAGGATTCCCCCGGCAATGTGACCAAAATTGTCCTGACCCCGATCAAAGAAGATGCCACCCGGGTGGCGGCCCTGCTCTCCGGTGATGTCGATTTTATTACACCGGTTCCGCCCCAGGATTTTCAGCGCATCGAAAAAGACCCCAAAGTACAGCTGGTGACCTATCCCGGCGGCCGCATTATCACGGTTCAAATGAACCAGAAGCGACGCCCCGAATTCAAGGATCTGCGCGTGCGCCAGGCCGTTGTGCATGCGATCAATAATGTGGGTATTGCCCAAAAAATTATGAAGGGCACGGCAACCCCGGCAGATCAACAAAGCCCCAAGGGGTATCTGGGGCACAATCCGGCATTGAAATCCCGCTTTGATCTGAAAAAAGCCCAGGATCTGATGAAACAGGCCGGCCTGGAAAAGGGTTTTGAAGTGACCATGATCGCGCCCAACAATCGCTACGTAAACGATGAAAAAATTGCCGAAGCGGTGGTCTCCATGCTGGCCAAAATAAACATCAAGGTCAATTTGAAGACCATGCCCAAGGCCCAGTACTGGGATGAGTTTGATGCCCAGGTGGCCGACATGCAAATGATCGGCTGGCATTCGGATACGGAAGATTCCGGCAATTTCAGCGAATTTCTGGCAATGTGCCCCAACAAGGAAACCGGATACGGCCAGTACAACAGCGGCAATTATTGCAACCCGAAAATCGACGAGCTGACCATGGCGGCCCAGGTTGAAACCGATCTGGCAAAACGCACCCAGATCCTGCAGAAAATCGAACAGATCCTATACGATGATGCCGCCTTTATACCATTTCACTGGCAGAACCATTCGTATGCGGGCAAAAAAAACATCGACATCAAACCGATTGTAAACACCATGAACTTTCCCTACTTAGGGGATCTGGTCATCGAATAACAGTGCCGTTGTCACTTTTCTGCCGCTCGTCGAGAGTCAAATACAACGTATCCCGTGGCCTTGACCGAACGCGGCAGGCGGACACGCAACAACGAATGGGGCAGGTGGCTGTTTCCGAACAGACCACCTGCCCCAGATTTATTCGTCCCGCCGGTTGCTATTACAGGCGCATTTACCGCCGGTCGACACCGCTATCATTGGGAATCGATTTTCGTGTTTTTCGCACGTTTCTCTCTTGACCTGCCCCGTCATTGGTCGTATTAAAAGTCACCGAATCCATTCACCTGTCATTAAGGGCCGGCGATGTTTGCATTTATTATTCGACGCATCATTCAGGCTGTCTTTGTGATGCTGGTCATCAGCCTGGTGGGGTTTTCGATCCAGCATTCGATCGGCGACCCGGTTCGCGATCTGGTGGGCGAGCGGGTCACACCGGCCGAACGCGAGGTCATTCGAGAACGGCTGGGTTTAAACGATCCCTTCTACTTCCAATATGGACGTTTTGTCAAAAATGCCTGTCAGGGCGACCTGGGACTGTCATTTTTCTACAAAAAACCCGCCCTGGAGGTCATTTTATCCAAGGCCCCTGCAACCCTTGAGCTGGTGATTGTCACGGCTCTGATCCTGATTGTGGTATCCATTCCGGCAGGTGTTTATGCCGCTATCTATCCCAAAAGCTGGTTTTCGCGAATCGTGATGGCCATCAGCACCGTCGGGGTGGCGGTGCCGGTGTTTCTGACGGCCATCGCGTTTATCTATTTTTTTAGCGTGGAGCTCAACTGGCTGCCGTCCTACGGGCGCGGGGAAACCGTCAACATCTGGGGCTGGGAAAGCGGGTTTTTCACCTGGGACGGAATCAAACACCTGATCCTGCCCAGCATATCGCTGTCATCGATCATGCTGCCGCTGTTCATTCGCCTGGTGCGGGCCGAAATGA
>JASFGN010000150.1:0-6863 GCA_050123735.1 Desulfobacterales bacterium
CTGAATTAGCCTCACGCAAAGACGCAAAGACGCAAAGGTTCAAATAAATTTTTTAAGGTTTTCTTTCGCGGGCTTTGCGGCTTTGCGTGCTAAAAGATACGCGCAGCAACATCTAAAAAGGAGGCGGTATTGTGATTGATCTAACCGTAAATCCTGAAGGGCTCAAAAATGCCGTTCACAGAGCCAGAGAAAAAAACATCATTATCCCCACCCTCAAGCAGCAGCAAAACCCCGGTCACATCCCGGAAGCCATCGTCTCGCGGTTAAAAAGAATCGGGCTCTGGGACATCGATCCATTAAATCTTTTTCGGATTACCTGGCATAATGAGCCGGTGACACACGGAGGCGGATTCGGTGATGTCAATTTCATTGAATTTCCCGGGGCGCTTACCGGTGTTGCGGCACGCATCGTGGCAGTTGTCGGCAAATGGTTCCCGACCGGGGCGCACAAGGTCGGTGCGGCATTTGGCTGTCTGGTTCCCCGGCTGGTGACCGGCCAGTTCGATCCCACGACCCAGAAGGCCGTCTGGCCGTCAACGGGGAATTACTGCCGGGGCGGGGCCTACGATTCCACCCTGCTGGGCTGTGAGTCCATTGCCATATTGCCGGAAGGGATGAGCCGGGAACGCTTTGACTGGCTCGCAACGGTTTCCGGGGAAATTATCAAAACCCCGGGCAGCGAAAGCAATGTCAAAGAAATTTTCGACAAATGCTGGGAGCTGCGGGAATCCGGACAGGATCTGACGATTTTCAACCAGTTTGATGAGTTCGGCAATTACCTCTGGCATCATGAAATCACGGGTCAGGCGGTGCTGGAAGTGCTCGAGCGCATCATGGGTCCCAAAGATAAGTTTTGCGGCTTTATGTCGGCCACCGGCTCGGCCGGCACAATCGCCTGTGGAGATTTTCTCAAAAAACAATTTCCGACGAGTAAAATTGTCGCCAGCGAAGCGCTGCAGTGCCCGACGCTGCTGCGCAATGGATTCGGTGAACACCGCATTGAGGGCATCGGAGACAAGCATGTGCCCTGGATTCACAATGTCAAAAACCTCGACATGGTGGTGGCCGTCGATGACGAGGTTCCCATCAGCCTGATGCGCCTGTTTAACGAGCCGGCCGGCAAAAAATATCTGGCTGCCAAAGGCGTTTCAGCCCAGCTGCTGGATATGATGGATCTGCTGGGCATATCCTGCATCGGCAACCTGGTGACGGCCATTAAGTTCGCGCGCTATTATGAACTGGGTGAAAATGATATTGTCATGACCGTGTTGACCGACTCGATGGAGATGTATGCCAGCCGGCTGGTCGAACTCAACCGGGAGCGTGGCGAGTTTACCGATAACGATGCGGCGGCCGTATATGCCCGTCATATCGAAGGACTGGCTATCGACAATATGGAAGAGCTGACATACTATGGGCGCAAGCGCATTCACAATCTTAAATACTACACCTGGGTTGAGCAGCAGGGCAAAACCTATGAAGAGATTCAACGCCAATGGTATGATGATGATTACTGGGGGAGCATCCCCGCCTGTGGGGATCAAATCGATGCCCTGATCGAGGAATTCAATGCGAAGACCGGCCTGCTCGATGCGCTTTAAGGACCGGACAGTGTAAACGATGAGCTCGATTTTACTAAAAGATTGTTTTTACATTTTCGTATCTGCCGGTGAAGAAGCCCGGCGTGGTGACGATATTTTGATCCGGGATAATCGCATTGCCAAAATCGATGCAGCGATTTCAGGTCCGGCCGATCGGGTGATCGATTGTTCGACCTGTGTGGTCATTCCGGGCTTTGTGAATACCCATCACCACTTTTACCAGACCCTGACACGCAATCTGCCTGCGGTTCAAAATGCCGGGCTGTTTGACTGGCTGGTCTACCTGTATGAGATCTGGAAATATCTGGATGAAGAAGCCGTGTATTATGCTTCCTTGCTTGCCATGGGGGAGTTGCTTAAGACCGGGTGCACGTGCTCGACCGATCATCATTATGTCTACCCGCAAAATGTCAGCGGTGATTTGATCGGCATTCAATTTAAAGCCGCCGCAAACCTGGGCATGCGGCTTTCACCCACCCGGGGCTCCATGTCCCTGAGTAAAAAGGACGGGGGGCTGCCGCCCGACAGTGTCGTGCAGACCGAAGATCAGATTCTTGAAGACAGCGAACGCGTTATCCGGCAATACCACGATGACAGTGAGCTGGCCATGCGCAAAATCATCCTGGCGCCCTGCAGTCCGTTTTCGGTTACCGAAGAGCTGTTGCAGGAGACGGTTAAACTGGCACGCCGCTACAGCGTGCATCTGCATACGCATCTGGCGGAAACTCGCGATGAAACCGAATTCTGTCTTGAAACTTACGGGTGCAAGCCGTTACAGTTGATGGAGCGCTGCGGGTTTATCGGTCCAGATGTGTCATATGCCCATGGCATCCATTTTAATGATGCGGAACTGCAGCGACTGGCGGATACCGGCACCCACATTGCGCATTGTCCGACATCCAACATGCGATTGGGATCCGGAATCTGCCGGGTTAAAGAGATGCTGCCGCTCGGCATCAACGTGGGGCTGGCGGTGGATGGCAGCGCTTCCAATGACTCGTCCGATATGCTCGGTGAGCTGCGCAATGCCCTGCTGCTGCAGCGGGTCCATTACGGAGCGGCGGCCCTGTCCACCCTGGATGTGATGAAGATGGGTACGGAAAATGGTGCTCGCCTGCTGGGTTTTGAAAAGGTCGGTAAAATCAGGGAAGGCTGGGCCGCGGATCTGGCCATATTTAACGTCGCCAAGCTGGAATACAGCGGTTCGCTTGCCGATCCTTTGGCCGCCATTATTTTCTCCGGCTACAATCATGGCGCCGAATATACAATCGTCAATGGCCTAATGGCTGTGGAGCAGGGCAGGCTGATCGGATTTGATGAGACAGAGATCATGAACAAATGCAACGCCATCTCTGATAAAATGCTTAGCGCTTAGGTGATGAAAAGATATATTTTGCCACAAAGACACAAAGGTCACAAAGAAAGATCTAAAATAACCATACTCTTTATTTACTTTTCGTGCCCTTCGTGATCTTCGTGTCTTTGTGGTAAATCTTTCTGCTCTCGCAAAGACGCTAAGGCGCAAGGATTTTCTATTTTTAATGTCCCTTTGCGAGCCTGGCGGTTTAGCGTGAGGTTTTGTTTTCCGGTTTAGCCGGGTTTTTGGAGGTTTTTGAATGACAATCGGCAAATCCGTCAAACGGGTCGACGCGGTGGCCAAAGTTACCGGCCGGGCGCGGTACACCGATGACTTTTATATGCCCGGAATGCTCGTGGCCAAATACCTGCGCAGCACCATCGCCCATGGCCGCGTGAAAAAGATGGATACGCGGAAAGCCAGGCAGGTCCCCGGCGTGGAGGCGGTTTTTACATACAAAGATGTTCCCAAAACAAAATTTGCCACCGCCGGCCACCCCTATTCACTGGATCCGGCGCATAAGGATGTGGCCGACCGCCTGCTGCTGACCGAGCATGTCCGCTATTGGGGAGATGAAATTGCCATCGTGGTGGCCGAAAACAACATCGTTTTGCAGGAAGCCCTGCAGCTCATCGAGGTGGAATACGAAACTTACGAGCCGATGATCAGCCCGCAGGCCGCCCTGGCCAGAGGCGCACGGGAAATCCATGCCGGCTCGAACAATATCATCGGTGAGTCTCAATATGCAGTCGGCGGAAAGATCGATGATGCCCTCGCCGGCGCCGAAATGACACTCGAAAACGAATGTCACACGCAGATATGCCAGCACTGCCATATTGAAAATCATATTGCCTACGCGTATATGGATGATCTCGAGCATATCGTCGTGGTGTCTTCGACGCAGATTCCGCATATTGCCAGAAGAATTGTCGGCGAAGCTCTGGACATCCCATGGGGCCGGATCCGGATCGTCAAACCGTATATCGGTGGCGGGTTCGGTGCCAAACAGGATGTCATCCTCGAGCCCATGGTGGCTTTTTTAACACTGCAGCTGGGCGGGCGTCCGGTCAAAATCGACCTTTCCCGGGAAGAGTGTATGATCGGAACCCGGACCCGTCACGCGTTTGACGCCAAGATGCGTGCCGGGATCAATAAAGACGGGACCCTGGTGGCGCTGGACATGGACATTGTTTCCAATACCGGCGCATATGCCTCTCACGGGCATTCGGTGGCCGGTGCCGCCGGCGCGAAATCACGCTTGCTCTATCCCCGATCGGCCATGCATTACCACGCCAGGACCGTTTATACGAACACGCCGACCGCCGGTGCCATGCGGGCCTACGGAGCACCGCAGGTGATATTTGCAGTTGAGTGCATCATCGAAGAGGCGGCACGTAAAATCGGCATGGACCCGGTAGAATTCCGAATCAAAAATGTGGCCCGCCAGGGCGATGCGGATCCGCTCAGCGGTGAGCGTTTTAAAACCTGCGGTTTGATTGAATGCATCCAACGGGGCAAGGACCTGATCGGCTGGGATAAAAAGCGGGCAGCCTGGCCCAAAAAGCAGTCCGGCCCGCTGCGCCGCGGACTGGGTGTGGCCTGTTTCAGCTATGCCTCCGGAACGTTCCCGGTCTGCATGGAGATTGCCGGTGCGCGCATTATTCTAAACCAGGATGCCTCCCTGCATATTCAGGTGGGCGCCACTGAAATCGGACAGGGCCTGGATACGATTGTGGCGCAGATGGCGGCCGAAACCATCGGGGTTCCCTATGCGGATGTGCATGTGGTTTCCACCCAGGATACGGATGTGGCACCGTTTGATACCGGTGCGTATGCCTCGCGCCAGGCCTATGTAGCCAGTAATGCCGTATTTCGGGCGGCCCGGGAATTGAAAGCCAAGATACTCGAACACGCCGGCCGGGTAACCGGAAAACTGGGCGGAGAGCTCGATATTCTGAACGGCGATATTGTGGAACGCAAAAATCCAGCGCGTAAAGTGATTGCGCTCAAAGAGGTGGCGCTGGACGCTTATTATGACAAGCAACGCGGGGGTCAATTAACAGCGGATGTCTCCCATAAAACCTGCACCAATGCGCCCACTTTCGGCTGCACCTTTGTCGAAATCGAGGTGGACGTACCGCTGTGCAAGGTGGATATTAAAGAAATTTACAACATCCATGACTCCGGTGTTATCTTGCATCCGGTGATGGCCAAAGGCCAGGTGCACGGCGGTGTGGCCATGGGAATTGCGGCCGGCCTCTACGAGGAGATGAAGATCGATGCCGAAACCGGCAAAATATACAATAATAATTTTCTGGATTATAAAATACCGACAGTTGTGGATGTACCCGATATCGGCTGTGAGTTCGTCGAAACCTATGAGCCATCGTCGGGTTACGGCAACAAGGCCCTGGGCGAGCCGCCGATTATTTCACCCCCGCCGGCCATCCGCAATGCTATTTATGATGCCACCGGCGTCCCGATTTACGAGTTGCCCATGACGCCGCACACACTTTTCCGGTATTTCAAAAAAGCAGGATTATTGTGAGGTGCGCCCGCATATTAACCTTTTTATGTCGTTAACATATTGGAAGAATGGAAAAACATTTAACGGGAAACTCGAAATCCGAAATTCGAAACTCGAAACAATTTCAAAATTCCAAATAAGAAACGGCTGAAACAAAATTTCAGTAAATTAATTGTTTTGAATTTTGGTCATTTGATATTCGGTTTTGTTTCGCATTTCGAGTTTCGGTATTCGGATTTAGGACAACCCTATTATTTGAAATAACGAATGGATGAAGTGTGGGATCAGCGCACAATTCTGGAGGATAGGCTGAATGTTTAATTTTAAGAGCTATGCCAGGGCCGGCGGCGTCCAGGAAGCAATTCGGCTCTTGGGAGAAAATCCCGAAGCGCATCTGATTGCCGGCGGTACCGATATACTGGTCAAACTGCACAAGGGTAAAGCACAGTTTGATCATCTGGTGGATATTCACGACATTGCCGAACTCAATTTTATCACCCAAAACGATTCGGGTGATATCATCATCGGGCCTCTGGCGAGCTTTACGCAAGTGGCCGAATCCGAGCTTATTTGCCGGCACATTCCGATCCTCTCACAAGCCGTCCTCACCATCGGCGGGCCTCAGGTGCGCAACATGGCAACCATCGGCGGCAATCTGTGCAACGGCGTGCCCAGTGCCGATAGCGCCACTCCCCTTATCGCGCTCAATGCAGCTGTGACGATCGAAGGCCGAAACGGTTCCCGGCAGATGCCCCTTGAATCTTTTTTTCTGGGCCCCAGCCAGGTAGCGCTCGAGCAACATGAAATATTAACCGCCATCACCATCAACCGTGACAATTATGCTGATTATTTCGGGCATTTCCATAAATATGCCATGCGGGAAGCAATGGATATTTCAACCATCGGCTGTTCGGCCGTCTGTAAGATTAAAGACGGCACCCTGCAGGACCTGCGGCTGGCCTTCGGCGTGGCCGCACCGGTTCCCATCCGCTGTAAAAGGACGGAGGACAAAGCCCGGGGCCGTAAAATCACGCCGAAACTACTGACGGATATCGCCAACTCTGTATCGGCGGACGTTCGCCCGCGGACGTCCTGGCGGGCGGCCAAGGCGTTTCGGCTGCAAATCATCACCACTCTGGCCTACCGTGTTGTCGAACAGGCCATTTTAAATGCAGGAGGCATCATTCAGTGAACCGACCCATTCGCCTTACCGTAAACGGCAAGAAAAAAGAAATCCGTGTTGATGTGCGCCAATCGTTGCTGGAAGTCTTGCGGGAAAAGCTGGGACTGCTCAGCGTCAAACAGGGATGCGCTGTGGGTGAATGCGGTGCCTGCACGGTTTTAATCGATGACGTGCCCATTGATGCCTGTCTGTATC
>JASFGN010000151.1:0-6859 GCA_050123735.1 Desulfobacterales bacterium
AGATGCTGACTCAGCAGCACCAAACTACCGGCGAAAGACAACATCATGCCGAATGCCTTGGCGATCGAAAAACGGTCACCGATCAGGAAAAAGTGAGCCCCCAAAGCATGAAAAAACGGCGAGGTGTATAGCAGAATCCAGGCCGATGAGGCAGTCGTATACCGTATGGCCATGTAGAGAAGTCCGAATTCGGCGCCGAACAACAGGCCGATGAGCATGCCGTCTTTAAGATGGCCGACGAAAAGGGGGATTCGCCGACCGGCCATCCACAATACCAAACAAATGGTGGCAATGAGGGATCGAAGACCGGCACAAAAAATGGGCGCAATGCCTTCGGTGGCATATTTCATCGCAACGGCGTTCAAGCCCCAGATTAAACACAGTACCGTTAAGATCACAGCCGCTCTGGCATCGAGTCTATTGTGCGTCATTGCCTTCGAATCCGTCATTCTATTTTCCACGTTTACTGGAACAAACCACATTTTACATACAAAAATTATTGCTATTTGTCACAGGGTAAGTGACAATGGGCTGCCGCGGGGCGCGATCGGGCGCCCGCAAAAATTGGGCGAACGCCCCGCTACACCATTAACGGCACCTGGACCCAGGCTGCTACGAGGAGGGCTGCGATGCGAACAAACGTCGTCTGTCTGGTTATGCTGTTGCCGCTGTCTGCACTTGCCGGAACAGTCGAACATACGCAACATCTGGAATTAGCGATTTCAGATGAGCGGGTCTTGCAGATCACATCCGAAGCCGGCTATCTTGAAGTATACGGCGTTGACGGTGCCGACCGCATCAAAGCAACAGCGACGATTACCGTTAGCGGGCTTGCCCAAAACAAGCTGCCCGATTTTCTGGAGCGTCATGTGATGCTGACTCTCAGAAAAAGCGCGCGTAAAGTCATTTTAGAAAGTGTTTTAAAAAATCAGCGCCAAATGACGGCAGATGCGAAAATCGATTTAGCCGTGGCCATCCCCAAGAATCTGCGGGTTCAGATCGATGATGGATCCGGTCGAATAGATGTCAGCGACCTGGATGCGGCTCTGGTCATTCAGGACGATTCCGGATCGATCCAAATCCGGGATATTCAGGGAAATGTCGAGATAGAGGATCGCTCCGGAAAAATTGATATCACCGACATCAGGGGAGATCTTGAAATTAAGGACGGCTCCGGCAGCATCCGGATCGAGCGGGTCAGGGGCGATGTGCGCCTGGTAGACGGCTCCGGGCAGATGACCGTAAAGGATATCGACGGCAATTTAGCGATTCGGGATGGATCCGGTGGAATCGAAATAATCAATGTCACCCGCAACGTTCTGATCAAAGAAGCCGGCAGCGGATCCCTTGAAATCGATGGGGTCAAAGGCGAGGTGACCATCTGGGGTTACGGTAATCAGTGACATCATCGGCAATAAAAATGAGCGAACAAAAAATGGCGGCATGAAAGCCGGTTTTAAGAATGAATATCTTCTCTGATGACATAATTCAGATAATCTAAAAACTCCTCATCTTCACACATACCCTTGTCCTCGCTGTCGCTGATTTTGGCAACCGGTTTGCGATTGCACTCCACCATTTTGATCACAATCTGAGGTGCGACAAAGCCGCAGTCGTTGGTCAGGTTGGTTCCGACACCAAAAGAGGTTGCAATCTGATCGTGATAACGGGTAAAAATGTCCACGGCGGTTTCAAGCGTCAAACCGTCACTGTAAATAGCGGATTTGCTTTTCGGATCAATTCGCAATTTCTGATAGTGGGTGATGAGCTTTTCGGTCCATTCATACGGATCACCGGAATCCTGACGGCAACCGTTAAAAAGCAAAGCAAAAAAGCGATCGAAGTCCTTCAAAAACTTATCAAATCCCATGGTATCGGAAAGGGCAATGCCCAGCTCCCCTCGATATTCGTCCGCCCAGCTTTGCAGGGCGACTTTTTGGCTGTCCACCAGGCGGGGGCCCAGTTGCTGATGCGCCTGAAAAAACTCATGGGCCATGGTTCCGATCGGCCTGATGCCAAGCTTCATGGCAAAATGGGGGTTGCTGCTGCCCACCAGACGATCTTCGCACTTATCGATCAGATAGCGGAGGACTTCTTCCTGCCAGGCATAAGAAGCCCGTCTGCGCGTGCCGAATTCAGCAAATTTAAAGCGGTGCTCATCCACGGTGGCCGAAAGCAAAAAACGAACCTTGTCTTTCAGTCGCCGGCGGCCCTCTTTCTGCCAGGTGGCATCATCAACGCCGTGTAAACTGGAATACAGTTCGCTGATGATGGCCAGAACGGGTATCTCGTAAAGAATGGTATTTAACCAGGGGCCTTCAATATTGATTTGCAGGCGGTCATGATCAATATCGGTATTGATATATTTTCGATTCAGTTGAAAAAGTCTCAAATATTCTATAAAGTCCGGCTTAAAAAATCGGATGCCGGCCAGATAAATCACCTCGTCATCACTGAAGCGCAGCTGACAGAGGCGGTCAATTTCGGCATCCACTTTGCTTTTGAACTCCTGCATCGAAACGGTTAGGTGCATTTCGTCCCAATTTCTCCACTTAAATGCATAACGCACCCACGCACTGGCATATTGATGCAAGACCACCTGCATCATGGTCAGTTTGTAAAAATCCGTATCGAGCAGACTGTTTACCATGCCATCTTCCTTTCGCGGGCGACAGTCATTGAATTGCCACCGCTTTTTAAAATAACGCGCCGAACGACGAAATTGCAGCAACCGAACTGGATGGTCTTCTGTGTTCATTTACAGGATCTATTTGATTTAGGCAAATTAATATATAATATTTGCACGGGGTCGATTTGCAGTCAATATCTGCTGTTTCTTCAGCAAAGCGAAAAAAAAATTAGTGGCGGTGCCACCATAGCCTTTACTTAACAACCAAACATAAGAACTGTGGCGTCATTGTCTGTAATCTTTTTTCAGACCGGGGCAAAACAGCAAAGGAGGTCAGCATGGCCGTTAAGGTGTTTATCAAACGATATGTTAAAAAAGGCAAAACAGACGCGGCCCTGGAACTGTTGAAAGCGGTTCGCGCTCAGGCACTCCAACAGCCGGGATATATCTCCGGTGAAACGCTGATAAACCACTACGACCCGTGTAACATTACCGTCGTATCGACCTGGCAGACAATCGATGACTGGATCCGGTGGCAGGAAAGTGATGAGCGCTCCGGCAAAGAAGATCAATTGGAAGGTTTGCAGGAAGGGCCGACCAATTTTGAGATATATGATGTGGGCCCGCCGGCCGTTAAATAGATGCGAAAATTACCACAAAAAGAAATATAGAGTCTAAGATTCATCCCACTTTTAAAAAAAATCAGCCGCTTTAAAATCTGAACAACCCGCATCCATTGACTTGCTTCCGCAGATTTTTCGTGTCATATTTTTGTCAGTTCGGTGGTCACATTAATTTTAGTCACTTTAGCGCATTTTAGGCATTTTTCGATGGGCTACATCTTGTTAGCAGGCGGCGGTGAATTTAGCGGCCGCATGGCAGCGCCTGATCTCAGAGCGATTAAGCTCGCCGGCGGTTTCAAGGCGCCTATCAGCATCATTCCGGCCGCAGCGGCGCCGGACGGCAATCATCAGCGCGCCGGACAAAACGGGGTCAACTGGTTCAAACAGCTGGGCGCCGCCAATGTGACTGCCTTGCCGTTGATTGACCGCGCATCTGCTGATGACCCCACCGTGGTCGAAGCCCTGCAGGGCTCCAGGGTAATCTATCTGCTGGGCGGCTTTCCGGGACACCTGGCACAATCGCTGGCAGGCAGCAAAAGCTGGCAGACCATTCTGAACGCCCATCACGCCGGGGCGGTGATCGCCGGCAGCAGCGCCGGCGCAATGATTGTGTGCGAAACCTATTACGACCCTCATGCGAAGAAAACACTCAGTGGACTGGGATTGATAGCCGGCGCCTGTGTATTGCCGCACCATGACACTTTCGGTAAAAACTGGGCGCCCGAACTTAGCCGTCGCCTCCCGGGCACAATTTTAATCGGTATTGATGAACAAAGTGGCATGCTCAATGACGGCCCGCGGAGACGATGGCAGGCGTATGGCGCGGGCGGGGTAACGCTTTATCAAAATGATCGCCGGCTAGAATTCTCCGCCGGCGAGCCTTTTGAAATTAAAATTTCAAAATCGCTTAAACCGAACCGATTGTTCAAGATCAATTCAAGATCTTAAGCGAATTGGACATCTAAAAACTGAACATATGGGACCCGTTTTAAAAAATACAATTGTTTCCCTTCTCATCGTGATGATCATAGCAGGTTGTGCCGGTCGCGATGCACAAAAAGCCGCCGAACAGAGCCGACCGGCGCCGACAGCACTACCGGAAGCGTGGGCCAGGATCCGATCCGATGACTATCAAAGAACGGTTGGCTTCGTCTTTGACACCGCAAACACGAAACTACATACAGCCATGCGGATCGGAAAAGACACGTCTGATTCCCTGATGAAACATTTTATCTATCGGCTGCAGCATGCCATAAAAAATGATCTGGAGGCTAAAGGCTTCGTGCTCGACCCTGCAGCAATTACCCAATACGAAGTGACAGTCGAAAATTTAACGTTGGATTTTAGCGGGACCGGCAGTTTAGCGCCTATGCGCGCCAAATCTGCCATCAGAGTTGACATCAAACGTTCAAAACACCAGATTCTGGTATCCAGGCGGATTTCCGCCGAGGCCCTTGGACCCCAGCATTTCACCTATAATTTTAAGGAATACAGCCGCTTAATATCAAAAAACATTGAAAAACTGGTTCCACAGGCTTTCTCAGAGCCGGTTTTGGAAGCCCTGGCCAAGAGCACGGATCCGGCCGGCTTTGCGGAAGCAGTGACTGACAGACCACCGGCAGCGGCTGCGGTAAGGGATGAAAGCGTATCGCCTGCCGCCCCATACCCGGCAGGCGATCATCAGGATCTGGATTTTGGCAATTATCATGCCCTGGTCATCGGAAATAATGAATATCTATTAATGCCCGGGCTGAAAACAGCCGTAAACGATGCCCAGGCGGTGGCGAACATTTTAAACAGCAGATACGGCTTCAGCGTTGAAACACTCTATAACGCCACTCGCTCGGATATCCTGCGGGCCCTGGGACGCTACAGACGGACACTGAGCATTAATGATAATCTGCTGATTTATTACGCGGGACACGGATGGCTGGACATGGCCGGCGATGAAGGTTACTGGCTGCCGGTAGATGCCGAAATAGATATTGAAACCAACTGGATTTCCAACTCATATATGACCACAACCCTGCGGGCAATAGAAGCCAAACATGTCATTGTGATTGCGGACAGCTGCTATTCCGGCAAGCTAACCCGCGGGGTCAATATAACGGATCGCAGCGCCAGCTACCTGGCGCAGATCGTAAGGAAGCGGTCTCGCACCGTATTATCCTCGGGCGGGCTCGAGCCCGTTTTAGACAGTGGGGGTAAAAACAACCACTCGGTGTTCGCTTCAGCCTTTATCGAAGCACTATCCGAAAATAACGGCGTGGTCGACGCCACCCAGATCTTTTCCATTATCCGCAGAGCTGTGATGTTAAACTCATATCAGACACCGGAATATGCCGATATTCGCTCTGCCGGTCATGATGGCGGCGATTTTTTGTTTGTGCCGCTGGCATCTGCTAAATAACCTCGGCCGGTGGTGCCCACCGCCAGGCAGGTGATCGCTATTTTACCTTCGTCAAAACATACCGCCACATCTTTGCCCGCATCTCGCGGACGTTCATGAATGGTCCCTTTGTAGATGAGTGTGTCACCCTGTTGATCGTAGGTATATCGGTGGGGATGGGTATCCAGGTCGCAAAATTCATAGGAAAGTTCAATACCGGTCCCGTGCGGGTGGGGCAGGTTGACATTCCAGAAATGTCCGGGAGCCAGGTCCCGTCCCAACAGCATTCCCAAAACCGACCGGGCATGATAGCCGGTCGCCGCCCAATCAATTTGCTGGTCTTTGGCAATATATTGCGAAATGGCGATTGCGCGACACCCTAAAATGGTTGCTTCCCGGGCCGCCGCCACCGTGCCTGAATTGTATACGTCAGAACCCAGATTGGCTCCGGGATTGATTCCTGAAATCAGCCAGTCGGCATCCGGAGCAAATCGCTTCAGGGCAACCCGGGCGCAGTCGGCGGGTGTTCCGTGGATGCTGAACCGATGCGGACCCGGTCGTTCGAAACGAATGGGATCCCGGGTGGTGACCCGGTGTGCGATGCCGCTATGGGGCTGTTGAGGAGCAACCGTCACAATGTCGCCCAGCGGCCGCACGCATCGAAACAGCGTGTCCAGGCCCGGTGCATCAATGCCGTCATCATTGGTTATAACAATTTTCAAATGTCCCCGCCCTTTTTGGTTTTTGACCGTATTATCATGCGCCCCTTTGAAAACTCAGCCGGTGTGTTAATGTCAGTTTACCCCCATGGTCAGTTCCTGTTAAATGCTAAAATTTGACTTTTGACTGAATTGTGTGATAAACTACTGAAAATAAGGGAAATTATAGCCCCCCCGGCGACAGCTCACAATCCGCAATTAAATTCCGGAGTTAAGCGGTTATGCCCCGACTAACGGATTTAGATGTATATGAAATTCGCCAGTTTTTCGAAGATTCGCTGGCCATGGCCCAACGCGCCGACAAACGTGAAAAAATGCGCATGCGCAGAAAGATTCGCGACGAGGTTTTCAATCTGCTCACCTGGGAAAAGCCCACGCCCACCGGCATCATGAACCGCTGGGAAGAGCGCCTGCACGAGGTCTTCAATGTCATGCCCTATGGATTTAAGGAAGATCTGCTGAAAATGCTGATCGACAAAATGCAGGGTATATTACAGAA
>JASFGN010000152.1:0-6854 GCA_050123735.1 Desulfobacterales bacterium
ACGGTTGCGGTGCTCTATACATTTTTAAATATCGGCGCTGTGAAATATAGAAGGGGCTGGAGTAGTGGAGTAATGGAGTAATGGAAAAGCGAATTCAACGCATGGGGTTCTGATTTAAATCCAAGCCATTCAATGTTTAACGCTCCGGGCCTTGCCCTTTGCGATACCGTTTCAAGCCCGTTTTAAATGAATGCGAATACCAATGTAGATCCGAATAAGGAGGTCCATATGCAAAGGTTAATGTTCCGGATAATGCTGGTGGGGCTGGCGGCGTTTTTCTTATACGCCTGCGGTTACAATACCATGCAACAAAACGAGGAAGCGGTTTTCAGCGCCTGGGGCGACGTGGAATCCAACCTGCAGCGCCGGGCGGATCTGATTCCGAACCTGGTGGAAGTCGTCAAAGGCTATGCCGCTCACGAAAGAGAAACTTTGGAGGCGGTCACCAATGCCCGCGCCAAAGCCACGTCTGTGCAACTGTCGGCCTCCGATCTCAGCGACCCGGCAGCGATGCAGCGCTTGCAGGCCGCCCAGGGAGAGCTGTCTTCGGCCCTGGCCCGCTTGATGGTGGTGGTCGAACGTTACCCGGATTTAAAGGCCAATCAAAATTTCCTGGATTTGCAAAACCAGCTGGAGGGCACCGAAAACCGTATCAATGTTGCCCGGCAGCGCTACAATCAAAGCGTGGAAACCTTTAATTTCTCGATTCGCAAATTTCCCAACAGCCTGACCAACAAAGTGCTGCTGCATCTGGAACGCAAAGAATACATCAAAGCCGAAGAAGGTGCTGCGCGTGCGCCCGAAGTCAAGTTCACCGATTAACACCGGGAATTTACCGAACAAACTGCTGTTATGAAATTGCAAAAACGCCATCGGTTTATCCAGCTTCTGATCGGGGTCGTGCTGATCTGTGTTTTCGGGGTCACCGATCTGCCGGCACTGGAGGTCCCGCCGCTCACAGGCCGCGTAAACGATACAGCCGGAATGCTCTCAGCGGCCACCCGGCAGCAGCTGGAGGACGTCCTGGTAGGCCTGGAACAGACCGATTCCACCCAGATTGTCGTTTTGACCATTCCTTCGCTGGGCGGTGAGGTGCTGGAGGAATTTTCCATCAAAGTCGTGGAGCAATGGAAAATCGGCCGGAAGGGCCTCGATAACGGCGCTATGCTGTTGATTGCCAAAAAAGATCGCAAAATTCGCATCGAAGTCGGCTATGGCCTGGAAGGTACGCTGACCGATTTGATGGCCGGCCGCATCATTCGCAACGTCATCGTGCCGCAGTTTAAGGCGGGCAATTTCGATCAGGGGGTCATCGATGGTGTCCAGGCCATGATCAAAGTCGTCCGGGGCGAATACAAGGCCGCTGAAAAAGGGCCTGGCGGTGAAGGCCAAAAGCAAAAAGAAGGCCCTGCCGGGCTTGGCGGCTTGTTTGCCTTTATATTTTTTATCAGCATGCTGGGCCGCTTGCGCCGTCCGCTGGGAATTGCCGCCGGCGGCATCCTGGCACCGCTCGCGGCATCCCTTTTCTTTAATCTCAGTTCCGTGTGGCTGCTGCTGTCGATTCCCATCGGTTTGCTGGCCGGGCTGATTTTGAGTTTCCTGGGCTCGCCGCTGGTATTCGGCCACGGGCATCACCATCATCGCCACAGCGGCGGCTGGTGGTCCGGCGGGGGCGGCGGAGGATTTTCAACCGGCGGCTTCGGGGGCGGCGGGGGCGGCTTCGGCGGCGGTGGGGCTTCCGGCGGCTGGTAGATAAGAATTATTGAGTATTGAATTTTTTAGAAATTTTTGACACGCCATACCAGGGATTTACGAATGAAAGATCTGGCGCAACATTTCTTAACAGAGGCTGAACGCACCCGGGTGGAAAATGCTGTCAAAGCAGCGGAAAAGCGAACCGCCGGTGAAATTGTGGTCATGATCATTTCGGCCAGCTATCAATATCCCCTGGCCAATGTGATCGGCGCAACAGCCTTTGCGCTACCGCCGGCATTGCTATTGACGCCGCTGACGGGGTCATGGCTGTGGATCGGACCTCAAAATATGTGGCTGTTTTTGGGATTTCTAACCGTTTTTTTCATCATTTTTCATGAAGTCGTCAAGCGCACCGCCTGGCTCAAGCGCCTTTTTATCTCCCAGCGGGAAATCGATGACGAGGTTGAAGAAGCCGCCGTGACCCAATTTTTCGATCAGGACTTGTACCGCACCCGCGATGAAACCGGGGTGCTGGTTTTGATATCCGTATTTGAACGCCGCGTCTGGATGCTGGCCGACCGGGGCATCAACGCCAAAGTCCAACAAAACCAGTGGGATGATATCGTTACAATGATCACAGAGGGCATCAAACAAGAGCGCGCGGCGGATGCCATCTGTGCGGCGGTTGAAAGAATTGGAGATCTTTTGGAAACGCATTTTCCGGTCAAGCCCGACGACAGCAATGAACTGAAAAACCTGGTCATTGAAAAATAGGTTTCGCTGCGG
Source organism: Desulfobacterales bacterium (assembly GCA_050123735.1). Lineage (GTDB taxonomy): Bacteria > Desulfobacterota > Desulfobacteria > Desulfobacterales > JAHEIW01 > JAHEIW01. Next base: position 2,482 of record JASFGN010000152.1, read on the forward strand.
GCACCCAGAGCCGCCATCGAATTTAAAATTTATATGAAAAAACAGATGGTTTTCCTGTTTGAGCCGCTGATAATTCGTGCCGCGATGCTGCATCGCCCGGCAGAAACCGTATCGACCCCTTAGCGGTATAAATCCTTAAAATCAGCTAAAAATTTCCTAAAGTTCTTCTCGCCATAGACCGATAAGAATATTGGATCGAAATCAGTCACAAAACGAGATGGTTTCGACCCGGTTTTTGAGACATAGTGCACAAAAAATTTCTCTCGATAACGCCAAACCTTGAGTAATCAGGGGACGGAAAGCCACGGGTCCGCCGGAGGTGGATGGCCGGGTTGCCTGGGGAGGCTAAAAAGCTGGGTGGCCCGGAAAGGGTGGCTCAGCTTTTTTGCTTGGGCTGCCGGTTTATAGCGCTTGTCATAATAATGTTCCTGAAAAAGGATGGCGGCATAGGTGTTGGTGCAAAAAAACGCGACGCAATCGGAACGTTTTTTTGACAACCACTATAAAAAGGGGATCAAATGTCGTTTTACGGGGGGATTAATCCATACGAGAGCCACCGCTTCGGATTCGATACCATCGATAGCATTGAAAAACAGCGGAACGTATCACCTGCGCAAAATGAGCAACCGGTTTCGCGGTATCGCGAGCAGATGGACGAAACCACGCGGCATGTGCTGCGCATGCGCAAAGCCCTTGAGGCCGTCAGGGAGCTCATACCGGCATCGTCAGCAACATCTCAAATCGACGTCAGCGTCGCGGCCAGCGTAACCTCGACCGCAGATGTCAGCTTAAGCCCGCTGGCGCCCGCAACGGCCACGACCCTGCAATCGGCCGAAGAGGTCAACAGCGCGACAACTTCCTATTCGCCGACCGCGCCGGCATGGACCGGCGCATCGACGGCGCAGGCCACCGTCAGCGGCGAATACGACGGTTCAAGCGGCACCGATACGCTTACCTTTCAGGTCTCCCGGGGCGGCACCCACGGCTCGGTCAACCTTCAGGTAGCGGTCTACGATTCCAACAATACCCAAATCGACACCATCGATATCAAAAAAAACGACGCCATTGACAAACCATACACCATGAACAACGGTCTGGTGCTGACCTTCAGTGCCGGCGACCTGAAAAAAAACGATACTTTCACCCTGGCGGTTTATGACAACGTTGAAAATACAGTGGACCCGGACAAGCCCTTTAACGGGACGGGCAGCGCTGATCCCAACCTTCAATACGGCCTGGATGTCGCCAGCGGCTCTTTTCAGGTCAACGGCACCACTATCAGCGTACAGGAAACGGATACCATCAATACCGTGCTCGATAAAATCAACCAATCCGATGCCGGCGTGACGGCCACCTTCGACACGGCTACCGAAACGGTATTGCTGACCCAGGACACAGCCGGCTCCGCCCATGATATTGTTCTGGAGAACGATACATCCGGATTTCTGTCAGCTGTAAAACTGGAGGGCGCCACGGCCACCCCCGGTGAAGATGCGGAGCCAGAAAAGACGCTGTCGCAGGAAGCGCAATTCGCCGGTGTCCAAAGCGGCGCCATCACGGTCAATAGTGTTGCCATCGACATCGACGTCGATAGCGATACCCTGACCGATGTCCTCGATCGCATGAGCGCCTCGGCGGCAGATGTAACGGCAAGCTATAACAGCGCTTCCGAGCGGGTCTCTGTAAAGGCCAACAACTCCGATGATCAGCTCACGCTTGACAGCGGAGCGACCCGGTTTTTTGCGGCCGTAAACATATCGGATGGCATCTATGCGCCGGTAAACGAAACCGTCGAGGTGCAGACCGAAGGTGTCGATACGGTCAATGCGTCTGATGTGGTGGCTGAATATGCCGAAGCCTACAACGACGAACTGACCGCCGCCGCAGGTGCGGCGCGGCAAGCGGCGGCAGCGACCGATTCAGACGCAGCCACCCAAATGCTGGGCAAGCTGGTTGATATCATATCCGATTCCATGAATGCCCTGTTCGATGATGCGGCCTTGAGCGCTTCTTCAGACACCCATACCGAAACGGTTCGAAACAGCGTTCAGGATGCCGTTGCATCGTGGTTTGATTCCGAGGGGCCTCAACACGAGACTGACTTTGGCATTGGTTTTGACTTTGAAAAAACCAAAGAAGGCGTATTTACATTCACCAAGGCCAACCGAAGTCAATTTGAGGCGGCGCTATCGTCCCCACAAAGCGCAGCTGCGGTGCACCGAGCGCTTTTTGGAACCGAATCCGAGGGGCTGTTCAGCCAGCTGCATTCCGCCCTTACGGCAGCCGGCAGCGACAGTCAGGTGGATCTGACGGGTCTGTTTCTGGATGTAACTGCGTAAATTCAGGTTCAGGGGTTCAACGGTTCAGGGTTCAAAGGTTGCTGGCTGCTTTAAACGAAACAGTCGGCAGGAAACCTCTGAACGCTGAACGCTTGAACCTTGGAACCGTAGCATACCGTGTGCCTTGGTTTAAGGATGACGATCAGCGTCTTTTGCGTTCTCTCTTGCCGATAAAAGACCATGGTGATATAAATAAAATGCCGTTCACGTTGTTGTTGCAAGCCGATCGAGAATTCCAGAAGCCATTTCAATATTTGGTCATTTTAAATTCGAATTTGTTTCGGGCTTCGATATTCGAATTTCGAATTTAGCTCGAAATACCGTGAGCGTCAACGAACCTCTGCGCACCCTTCATGAAGTAATTCAAACATCTTAAAGGCGCTAAAATGGAACGCACCAAAATTTTTAAACTTTTAGAATCCAATGATCCCGTGGAACAGGTGTTGATCAAAGGCTGGGTGCGCACCCGGCGTGATTCCAAGGGGTTTTCCTTCATCGAGGTCAATGACGGCTCCAGCCTGAAAAACATTCAGGTCGTGGCGGATGAAAAATTACCCAATTACCCGGAAATCAAAAAACTGACCACCGGCTCGGCCATCGCCGTCAGCGGCCGTCTGGTGGCATCCCGGGGCGGCGGCCAGCGCTGGGAAGTCCAGACTGATGGCCTGGAAATCATTCATCTGGCACCCGAAGACTATCCGCTGCAAAAAAAGCGGCATACCGATGAATTTTTAAGAACCATCTCGCACTTAAGACCGCGCACCAACAAGTATGGTGCCGCCTTTCGCATCCGCTCTGAAATGGCCTACGGCATTCATCAATTTTTTCGGGAGCGTGGCTTTCGTTATCTGCACTCCCCGATCCTGACCGGCTCGGACTGTGAAGGAGCCGGGGAGCTGTTTCAGGTAACCACTCTGGATCTGAGCAATCCACCCCAGAGGGAAGGCAAGACCGATTTTGGTCAGGACTTTTTCGGCAAAGAGGCAAACCTGACGGTTTCAGGGCAATTGTCGGCCGAGATGTTTGCCCTTGCCCTGGGGGATGTTTACACATTCGGGCCCACTTTCCGGGCCGAAAATTCCAACACCCGCCGCCATGCCGCCGAGTTCTGGATGGTGGAGCCGGAGATGGCCTTCTGTGACCTGGACGGCAACATGGATCTGGGTGAAGAACTCGTTCGCGAACTGACCACCTATGCCATCGACACCTGTTCTGAAGATCTGGAACTTTTCGCCCGCTGGGTGGATAAAAAGCTGATGGCCACTCTGGAAAATATTGCCCAATCCGACTACATTCGCCTGCCGTATCGTGAAGCGGTAGACATCTTAAAGCAATCCAATAAAAAATTTGAGTATCCGGTAGGCTTCGGCCACGATCTGCAAACCGAACATGAACGCTTTTTGACCGAGGAACACTTCAAAAAGCCCGTCATTGTGTATGACTACCCCAAATCCATCAAGCCGTTTTATATGCGCGTCAATGAAGATCAGGAGACCGTGGGTGCCATGGATGTCCTGGTGCCGCGCATCGGCGAAATCATCGGCGGCAGCCAGCGCGAGGAACGCCTGGAAGTGCTGGAAGCCCGCATGGATGAAATGAAGATGGACAAAGCCCCCCTGTGGTGGTATCTGGATGCCCGCCGCTATGGCAGCGTGCCCCACAGCGGCTTCGGCCTGGGCTTTGAGCGCTTTTTGATGATGATTACCGGCATCCGCAACATCAGAGATGTGATTCCCTTCCCACGGACTCCGCAGAACATCGAATTTTAAGCAGAAGCCATCATCGCCGCGATTTAAGCGGATCTACATTGGCACTTGATGTCCAATATTCTATTAATCCCCGATTGACGGTGATCGACATCGACACTCTGTCCACATAAAGATACCCTGTTTGTGTAGTAAAGTATAATCCCCGAAGCGCCTGATGTGGGCCGCTGGTCCCGCTTATTTCTAACCGGCTGAATTTATTCGCCCTATGCTGTGTGCCCCTTTTTTGAGCGCGTTTTGAAGGGTATCCGCCAGGGCAACTCCATTC
>JASFGN010000153.1:0-6843 GCA_050123735.1 Desulfobacterales bacterium
CCGCATTGAATTGCTGCGCTCCGGCGGCGGCGGCCCGCGAGAAGTATCCGGCGTGGTCGCCTTTCTGGGCAGGGGCGCGCGTGGGACCAAGACCGGCCTCTACGGTACCGACTATATCCAACGGGCGCTGGTCACCGCCATCGGCCTTGATGCCAACCGTCCTCAGGATGCGGTGTATCCAACTTCGCAAGAGGACGCAGAGGGCAAGGCCTACGAAGGGACAACCAAATACGTGATAACGGACTTGCATGGGCAGAGCAAGCATCACGAAGCGCCGAACAAATATGTGATGCACTTCGACAGGGGGCAGATGCCGCCGGTTGAAGGTTTCTGGTCGCTGACGATGTACAACGCGGAGTACTTCTTCGTGGACAACCCGATGAACCGCTATACGCTGAGCGCACGCAACGACCTCAAAAAAAACGCGGATGGATCGGTGGATCTGTATCTGCAAAACGAAAATCCTGGTCCTGGTAAAGAATCCAACTGGCTCCCCGCGCCAACAGGGAAATTCATTCTGATGCTCCGCCTTTACTGGCCAAAGGAAACGCCGCCATCCATCATCGACGGCTCATGGAAGATTCCGGGGGTACAGAAGGTCAAGTGATTTGGATTGACCGGCTATCATCCGGTTGCAGTGGACGGTCCTTCGCGCCGCCGCTGCAACCGGGGTGTTACGTATAGCTCCAACGATCCTGCAGTTATCAGGGCCCCGAAAAACCATTGTGTGCGATTATTATCACCACCGACCAAATCTTGCATTCATTGGGCCTTTCTTGGTACCGTGGAGATGTCCAAATGGTATTGGTAATAATGCCAATAATTGCAATTGGTAGGATGCTCCTAATATGTATTGCGACCGGCTGATATTTGGTTTGCTCGCCAGATAACCAAGATTTTGAAAAGTCTAAACCCAAGATTTATTCAGCTAAAAAGACATCATCAGGATGACAGGAGGTACAAATCCAATGTTTTCAGGTGACGTTTCGATGTTCTTCACATCCCAGGTTCAAGGGTTCCGCGAAGACCTTGCTCATCCTATCGGATTAGTGCAGATAATCGCCATTGGCGTTAGTTTTCTGATCGCCTGGCTTTTAGCCCGAGGACTTCATCACTACTTTGACAAAAGCATGGAGAAGGTTAAGACCCGCACGCGAATTTTTAAATTGGTCCCGGCCCAATTTGCAAAATTACTCGGGTATTTATTTTGGCTGTTGCTTATTTGGTTCTCTAAGGAACTTTTTATAAAGTTCAAAATGCCGAACGCCCTTCTGCACATGACCCTCGACCTTGTCGGTGCCTTGATAGTCATTCGCTTTGCATCTTTTTACCTAAAGAGTATTTTCTGGTCTCGCTTTGTATACGTGGTCTGCTTGGTGGTTATATTTTTGCGGATATTCAAATTATGGGACCCCACCGTTAACCTGCTTAACAGCATGACGATCGAATTAGGTAAAATTAGCATTTCCGTTTGGGGGTTGATTGAAGCGATTATCGTCTTCATTCTGTTGTATGCAGCAGCAAGCGTGGTCAATCGCTTTATTGCCCAATGGTTAATGACTTCCACCAAGCTGACTTACTCGGACCGAACGTTGCTACTCAGAGTTATCAGGGCGACAACGGTGGCGGTGGTGATTTTGATCTCTTTAGGAGCGGCTGGCATCCATATGACGGCCATTGCCGTCACCGGGGGAGCCATCGGCCTGGGCATCGGTGTTGGACTACAGAAAATCGGATCCAATATAATCAGCGGGATTATGCTGCTGATCAGCAAACCCATTCGTCAGGGAGATGTGATCGCTTTTCCGAAAGAGTTTGGTGGCGCCAGCTGGGGATGGGTTACGCAAATGAACTTAAACTATGTTCAGGTGGCCACGCGACAAGGATCATTACTGCTAATACCCAATGAGGTCTTTGTGACCCAAAAAACAGAAAATCTATCTTACGACGATAGCAACGTACGCCTTAACATACCTTTCGGCATCGCCTATGAGTCGGATTTGAACGAAGCAAAGACCCTGGCCCTAAGCGCTGCCTCCGGCATCGGCCGTATTTTAAAGATTCCTGAACCCAAATGCCTTGTCATGGAATATGGTGACAGTACGGTCAATCTGGAGTTACGGGTTTGGATCAATGATCCCAAAAATGGGATTGATAATATCAAGGATGTCGCTCTTATGGCGATTTGGGACAGCTTTCATGCCAATGGGATCGAAATTGCATTTCCGCAGCGCGATTTGCATATTAAGAGTGCTGTGCCGTTTAAAATATCGAAAGATAACGCCCAACCAGTCGCAAAAGATTCCCTGGAAAATACCGGCAATAAAGGGAGCGAGAGTGACTGAATTTTGTTGAGTTACATTGGGACAAACGCAGATTATTGCATATATCTTCTAATATTCGTAAATATTTTCAAATTTCAGGTGCAGAATACCACCGTCTAAGTGACTTTCCGGGATTGTATATTAGCCATACGAAACCCACACTTCGACTGAATTGCATATTCCGGCCATGTACCCGTAACAAACGCTTATATTTCGTTTAATATTTATTGGTTATACGAGATTTAAAAATTCGTATTTTGCTGTCTGTCAAGTAAAATTAGTGTTCATATTGGAACAGTGCTTAAAACAAGCCTCTACCCGTGAGGAATTGATGGCAGCTGCTCACCGGATTCGGCAGGTTGCAACGGACAGCAGCGTTTTGGATTTGCTTTGTAAAGCTGCGGTCGAGACGAAACATTACGATGTCAGAGAAGCGTTAATTGATATTTTGAAAAATAACCGTGAAAAAGCAAACAAACGCTTTATCGATTATGCCCTGCATTCACCGAATGCAAACCGGCGGCGCTGGGCTCTGATTAATCTGAGTTTAATGGAATGCCGCACGGCCAAAAAAGCCGTGTTAGAAGGATTGAAGGATCCCCAGAAAAAAGTCCGTATCGCGGCTGCCTTAGATGCCGGATTATACGGTGATCAGGAGGTGCTTGCCGCACTGGAGCATTTCTTTACGACCAATCGGTTTGCATGTGTGCTGGGTTTTACGGATCTGATGGTTAAAGAATTCCTGCATAACAATCGGCCGAAAATGATACTGGATGTGGCCTGTCTGCAAGATGAGCTGCACAGCCCATCGGTGCCCTCGATTTGATATTTTCACTTGAGCCCGATGAAAAGCCCCGGTCACTTGAGCCGCAAAATAAAAAGCCAACCCCGGACATATTTTAGCGGGTCAGTACCGATTCCTGAATTTTTAACGCTTAAAATCCTCGTTCAAGGCGAGGATTTTTTCTGTTATAGATGCAAAGCGCATTAAAATGTTTATATATAGCGATTGTCAAAAAAACGTTCCGTTTGCGGAAGGTTTTTTTGCTACAACCGCTTATGCCGCCATCCTTATTATTCGGACCGTATTTATGACAAGCGGTATAACTGAGAGGTCGGAGAGTTTTTCCATTCAATCCTGTGATAGCGGGATGAATTATCAGTCCCGCTTATGGCGGGATCTGAATGGTTTAGGGAGCGTTGCGGAAAAACATCGATAAGGCCCCCAAAGCCACCAATGGGCGCAAATTTGATTTTATGTCTAACCCGATATTTTATATTTGAATTCTGTTCTTTCGCTACGCGCCCTTAAGCATGAGTTTGCACGATGACGTCGCTGATATTTCATTCCGCGGTCGATTTAAGAAAAACTGCTCGCCCCCTCTTATAACTAGCAATGAGCGAGAGGCATTATGAAAAAACCCATTTATCTGGACTACAACGCCACCACTCCCCATGACCCGGAAGTAATTGAGGCCATGCGGCCTTTTATCGAAGAAGAGTTCGGTAATCCATCGAGTTCCCATTATTACGGCAGCAAACCCAAACAGGCCGTTGCCCGGGCACGGGAGCAGGTGGCCGCCCTGCTGAATTGCCAGCCGCAGGAAATCATATTTACCAGCGGGGGAACCGAATCCAACAATTTTGCCATCATCGGCTGCGCCGAGGCTTTGCGCCACAGGGGCCAGCACATCATTACCTCCCAAATCGAGCACCCGGCCGTAACCGAGGTTTGTCATTTTTTGGAAATTGCCGGATTTGTGGTTACTTATTTGCCGGTTGATGAATTCGGCCGGGTAAATACAGCCGATGTTGAAGCAGCCATCCAGGCTGAAACCATTTTGATTTCCATCATGCATGCCAACAACGAGGTTGGAACCATCGAGCCTATTGAAAAAATCGCAGCGCTGGCCAAAAAGCACGATATTGTCGTGCACACCGATGCGGCCCAATCGGTAGGCAAGATACCGGTGGATGTCAATCACCTAAGGGTGGATCTGCTCTCGATTGCCGGGCACAAAGTTTATGCCCCCAAAGGTGTCGGTGCCCTGTACATCCGACAGGGAATTGCACCCGCCAAATTAATGCATGGCGCCGGCCAGGAAATGGGCGTGCGGCCCGGCACCGAAAACGTGCTGGAAATCGTCGGTCTGGGAAAGGCCTGTGAAATTGCCCGACGCGATCTTGAAAAAAATATGACCCATATGCAGGCTATGCGCGACCGGCTTTTTGAAGGAATAAAAAAAGAATGCCCGCAGATAAAGTTAAACGCTCACCCGGATATGCGATTGCCGAATACCCTCAGCATTTCATTTTTTGAAATGGAAGCCAATCGCATCCTGGATGAAATTGGGCAAGAAGTTGCAGCATCTGCCGGGGCTGCCTGTCATTCCGATACGGTGCAGGTATCAGATGTTCTTAAAGCCATGGATGTCCCCATCGAGTGGGCCAAAGGCACTTTAAGATTAACGACGGGCAGAGCGACGACCGCGGACGACATCGACAAAGCCGTGCAAGTTATCGGCGCAGCCGTAAAACGCTTAAAGGTTGAAAGCTGAGTATTTAGCTCAATATATAATGAAAAACAGCTTAAGATCGTGACATAAATGAAAAACTATGGTGACATGAGGAATAAGTGAACAAAGCGGGGATCAATATCTGCAGCGCTAACCCGACCATATTCGCTTTCAATCTCGGTGAAAAGGTCCTCAAAGGTCTGCCCCAGGCGATCGGTGATTTCATAATCTTTTAAGCCGGTCTTGCCGGCCAACCATTTTAAAAAGGCGGTTTTCATCTGGCCAGGAATTTTTCGGGCCTCCTGAGGGCCGGTCTCCTTTGGTTCCGGCAAAAGTTTTTGAAAAAACGGCACAAACTGTTTGCGGGTCAGCGGCTTAAGTTTTTCATCCTTTAGCCTGAGATCATGCCGCGCCCAGAGGGTCAACAAAAGGTTTTTGTAGGTCAGAAATCCATAGCGGGCCGGCGGATCCATCTGGATGTTCATTACCGATAATAAATCGTCAACGGCAACCACCTGCTTGAAAATGGCTTTGGATTCGCGAATATCATCGGAGGTGGCAAATTCGCGGTACAAGACCCCGGTCTTATAGTTATCATAATAAAGTGGCTTTTTAACCAGAAGTCCGCCGACAACCCCCATCCACTGCTCCCCCCAAAAGGTCAATCGCAGGTCAGCCTGCGCGAACCAGCATTTTGAAAGCCATTTTTCCGCCCGCCATTTTAGTTTCAAGGCGGCGCCAAACCCGACCCGGAAAATATCCTGAAGCATATATTGCGTGATCAATGCCGCCCCTTTGGCAGCATCGTCTTTTTGGTCATTGAGTATTTGCTCCAGGCCGATGCTGATATAACCGCTGGTCTTTTTTACGACTTCCTGCAATGCATCGCGCTCGCTGATGGTCCGGCTATCGGCAACGACAACCTGATTGCACAAATGGGCAAACTCGGTCTGAAGAAGCTGCACGATATTGGCCGCTTCAATTTTTTGCAGGGCGCGGGTGAAATAATTATCCTGCTTTAGTTCCCTCAGCGGAGAGACGGGTACCGGAAGCGTCGAAATTTGTTGAGAGGCTTGCGGTATAAACTTTTTGCGCTTGCGCTCGAGTTCCCCGGGCTTTAGGGGCTGATAGATACCGACGGCCTCATCGAACGGTAAAAAGCCTTTTTCCGCCAGCCGCGTGGTCCGCCAGCGATAGCAGTCTTCTTCGGTTTCAGCCGGTATGATGTGAGCCGCTTCCAGAAAAACACTCTGGTAAATAAGATGATCGGCAGACGCCAGGCGTTGGGCGATCTGGATTAAAAATTTGCGACGCTGCTCATCGATCAATTTTTCGGATTCACTTTCGGACGGAATATCGGTAAATCTTAAATAATAGATATCATCCAGTGTAAAAAATTCATCGCCGAATTCGGTGGGGTCCTGATCGTGTTCGCGAATTCTGATTTCCAGGTTTTTAAACAGGTACCACTCCATAAATTCAAGGTGATCATTTAAAATCCAGTGAATAAATCGTTGTGAATCCGCCTCCATTAACAGATTCATCCAGCGCGTGACTGAATTGATGTCAATATGGTCCTTTTGCCAGGTCTCCAAATCAACGATATGCTCCCACTGTTTGTTGGTTGCCAGTGAAAGCAGCGGCAGTGAGTCTTGGGCCCCGATTTCATTGACCAGCAAGTAAAAGTCCTGTTCCGGGAACGAATGCACCAGCGCCGCCGGCTGGCGATCATTTAAAATTCGATCAAGGGCCTTTTCAGGCGGCAGCCCCATAATTTTTCTTCTTGTTTCCTGAAGCTGCTGCACCCGCTCAAGGGTTTTATCCTCTGGTCGCTTTTTGGGCATGGTGTCCCTTCAATCTCAATATGTGGGCCATTTTTTTATCTTAAAAATTGTTTTAAAAGTCTCCTGCTTCTGGAGTAGCGGAGTAAAGTCAATCGCGGATTCTGGATTGCGGATTGCAGATTGAAATCTCAACTATGCATGCATTTAAAATTCCGAAAT
>JASFGN010000154.1:0-6841 GCA_050123735.1 Desulfobacterales bacterium
CAGATGATGGGTCAATATGGCGGTGGTGTATCCGGCAATGCCGATTAAAAAGGGATGGCCGAAACTGATATAGCCCGTATACCCCGAAAGAACATCCCAGCTCATGGCAAAAATGGCCAGAAAATTAGCAAAGATAAAAATTCGAAGGGTATGGCTGGAACTGACAAGCGGAATCAAACCCATCACAACAGCAAAAAATAGCCACCAGGACATCGATTTTTTCAAAACGCCCCCTTAACCTTAGGTTTCTTCTTTTCCCAGCAACCCTTTGGGCATAATGACCAGAATAACGATGATCAACAGCATCGTGAAAACGCCTCTTAACTCCGGCGCGATAACGGTAGTGGTAATGGTTTCCAGGAATCCAACAATATGGGCGGCAATCAGGCTGCCGATAATGCTGCCGATTCCACCAACGATGACCACAGCCACAGCGATGATCAGCGGGAATACCCACATGGTTGGGTCCAGCTGGGTATAGGAGGCAAAAAAAACACCGGCAATTGCTCCCAATGCGCCGGAAAGACCCCAGGTCAGCAGGTTGATGCGTTCTGCGTCAATACCGGCAACCAGAGCGCCTTTGGTGTCCATTGAGACGGCTCGAATCGCTCTGCCGAGCGCGGTTTTCTGCACAAATAGCAGCAGCGCGCCCAAAATCACCCAGCTGATGATCATGGCCAGAAAAATGGTCCAGGTTACCGGAACCCCGAATAGTCGGATCACGCCGGGAATCATCGGCCAGATGGCCTTGGGAGCCGGCGAGAAAATAATGATGACCACCGCCTGCATGACGACGGCCAGAATGAGGGTGGAAATTTCAACCGCAATGGGATTGTCCCGCAGGCGCCGCACCAACCCGAGGTAAGTCATGAGGCCGAATGCCACTCCTGCCAGTGCCGCACAGAAAAAACTCGGAATCTTCGGCAACTCCAGCAATTGCGCCAGAACATAATAGACGTAACCGCCGATCATGATATAGACGCCGTAGGCCAGGTTCAGCACCCGACCGACGCTGAAAATCATCGTAAAGCCGACCGCAACGAGCGCGTAAAGACCGCTGATTAAAAAACCCTGAACAATTATACCGCCCATGATTGCATCACCGTCTGCGGATCATCATGTTGATCGATGCGAATGACATCGGATATCCGAGAAGATACCCCATATTTTTTGCGGCAGTGCCGGCCGTTTATGGCCGGCGGCTCTTTGCGGGTATCTCTCAAAAATCAGGGAATGACGAATGCCTGAGGCTCCCCGTGAACCTCCGGAACAAGAGAAGCGCATCATGCTTCCCTTGTTCCGGGATCAGCTTGCCGAATCCTTTTCGGAAGGCATTCGTGTTCTACTTCTTTTTTGCCCAGGGCGGTACGGCGAATTCACCGTTCGCATATTTCGGTGGGTAAACACATTTGACCGATCCGTCCGGATACCACTGAATTACAATCAACGACGGGATGCCGTCTTCAATGGGCGGTGAGATATCAAAGCGAATGTTGTGCGGCCACGCCAACTCGGTCCGCGGCTCGATCTCACCCGGTTTCCAGTACGCATAACGCAGCCACAGCTTGCCATCTTTGTAAATTTTAAGATCCTCGTTTTCCATCTCTTTAACCCAGGCATCCAGGGGTTTGAAACCTCCGGCGCGCTCGGCCGCATTAACGGCATTGTAGATGCCATAATAGGCATTAAATCCGTTAAAATGCGGAAAGACCGGACGGGATTTGTATTTGCTTTTGTATGTTTCGATGAATTTAGCGGTGCGTGGATCCATCTCCATCCCCAGCGTCGGAGGGGGCATCAGCGTCGACATGCCACCACCCATCTTGCCGGTATCGGTCCAGTACTCTTCACCAACCGCAGCGACATTGATACCCGTAATCGGAATCGGCACCTGCAGTTTTACATATTGTGAGGTCGGCACGACGCATTTGACCGAAGATATGAGATAGATAAAATCGGGATTGGTTTTGGTGATTTTATTGTAAATGGGGCTGAAATCAACTGTGTTGACATCATAGACAACATGATCAACCATTTGAATTCCGGCTTCCGGCAAAATGGCATCCTTGATCAGTTCAAATACACCCGCTGCATAGGCCGTATCTTCCTGCATGATCACCGATGTTTTCCAGCCCATCTTTTTGGCGAGAATGTCCTTGCCGAAATCAACATACTGGGTTCCCAGAGCCCAGTCGTTGGGCACATTCATGAAATACATCTTGTATTTTTCATATTCATTGCGGACCTTTTCAATGGCAAGGTAGGATGAGGTCCAGGTGTCCAGGGTAGGGGTCCTGTATTCTGCCATGCGCGGCAGCCACCCCAGTGAGACATCATCTATACATCCCGAAATGATAAAATCGACTTTTTCTTTTTCGTTTAAATATTCATAGGCCTTGATGCCCTCGGTGACATCCTGACCGGTATCTGCTTTTACCAATTTTATCTGACGGCCTCCTAAAATGCCGCCCTTGGCATTCAACTCTTCAATGGCGATCTCTGCACCGCGCAAAGTGCTTTTGCCGCTGTCACTGTCAAAGGATCCGATAAATCCGATGATTACGGGATTTTTAGCTGCTGAAGTTACCGGGACGGTGCAGATGGCAAGGAAAAGAATGGTGAGCACTAAAGAGATCAGGATAATCCGTGATGGTTTTGTTTTCATTTTTCTCCTCCTTTATTCTAAGATGTTGAAGAACGAAGCAGAACCTGTGTTTTTGTCATCACCCCCTGTCGATTTTAATTCGTTTATGATGGCAACATAATGTAATAAAAATTACACCTTTTTAGAATAACCCTAATATTTCTTTCATATAACATTGTCAATAAAAAATATGATGATAATATATAAAATGACATTCAAATAGTGAACACAATTATTATTCAATATTTTAAATAAGTTGAATCAACAATAAACCGTTATTCATATTTCATTTTCGATTATAAAATGACTGGCTTTTTTCATTTTGTGCTTGATTTTTGGGTTAGATAAACGAATTAATAGGGCACTTGGAATATGCCTTTGCTCGTAAATTCACACGAGGATGTCAGAAATGTCAGAACAACGCATGGCAGTTATTGGTATCGGCGCCACCGGGACGGTTCTGGCTGCGGCCCTTGCGGGAAAATTACCTGATACATTTCTGATCGGTCGCTCGCCTCATCTGGACGAAACGCTAAAATCAAACGGCCTTCTTGTTTCAGGTGAAATTGCCTGTAACGTCCCAGTCAATAATTATTCCGGTCAAATTGCAGACCTTAAGAAATTCAGGCCGACGGCTATCTTTTTAACGACCAAAGCCTTTCACCTGGAGCAGGTTCTGGATGACTTGGGCGATGTGTTCGTGCCTGGAATGAAAATAATCGCCTGCCAGAATGGTTTGGGGCCTGAAGATCTTGTTGCGGATCGATTCGGCCAAGAATCGGCGCTGCGCATGTCGTTAAATTATGGTGCGTCCTTAAAGAAGACAGGACAGGCAGAAGTCACTTTTTTCAATCGACCCAATCATATCGGCGGATTGTCTCAACAGAATGCGGACTTTGGCGCTCAGCTGGCCGATACGCTTACAGACTGCGGGCTGGATACGGCATTTGTCGATGACATAAAATTATTTGTGTGGAAAAAAATGGTCATGAAATGTACCATGGCATCCATCTGTGCCGTGACGGGGCAGACGATAAAGGAGGCGCTGCAATATCCGCCCACCCGCGAAATCGCCGATGCCTGCTTTCAGGAAGTCCTTGCTGTCGCCCGCTCAATGGGCTATGACCTGGGCGAAAATTATCTGCAACAGGCGCTCGCATATTTGCAAAAGGTGGGTGTTCACAAAGATTCGATGTGCAACGATATCGCCAATAAAACACCGACTGAAATTGATTTTTTAGGCGCCAAAGTTGTTGCCTATGCGCGCGCCAGCGGGATTTCAACGCCTTTTTATGTGACCATGACCAACCTGGTTAAATCGATTGAAAGTCGTTATCTGGCGCATTAAATATTTCGGATGCAAACGGCATAGTGGAGCTTTGTATGATTCGATCAATGAATATTGCCTGGTGGGTGCAACGCTGGGCGGATCTGCATCCCCAAAAATGCGCCCTTATTTTCAAAGACGAAAAAATCACCTATTTCGAGCTGAATGAACGGGCCAACCGGGCCGGCTGTTGGTTGCAGTCTCTGGGAATCGAAAAAGGCGATCGCGTCGCTGCGATGCTTAACAATTGTCCTGGGTTCATCGAGCTTTTCCTGGCATGTGCCCGACTGGGCGCTATTTTCGTGCCTCTCAATTTTCGCCTGGCAGCTGCAGAACTGGAATACCTTCTGAAGAATTGCCGCCCGCGGTTGTTTGTATTCGGCCAGGAATATACAGATACCGTCAGGAAACTGGATATTGAGCATACGCGACCTTCGGTTACCCTGGCATCGGTTGGTCAAATGCCCTCTGATGCTGCGATAATTGACTATATCTCGACATCGGCAACCTTCGCACATCAAAAGCCTTTTTTAACTCGCTCTCTGGGCCCGACGGATCCCGAAGAACCCCAGGTCATCATGTACACGTCAGGTACCACCGGTCGGCCGAAAGGGGCTGTGCTCAGTCACCGTAAGACATTTTTTAACTGTTTGAACGCCGATATATTTTTTAAACTGCATTTTGACGACATCATGCTTGTCATTTTGCCCCTTTTTCATTCCGGCGGCCTTTTTATTCAAGCCGCGCCCACCATCTATAAAGGGGCCACCCTGGTCATCCATCCCAGATTTGATCCTATAAAGGTGTATCAGGATATCGAGCGCTACCGTGTTACCAAATTTTTGGGCATTCCAACAGTTTATCGTTCACTTGTGAAGGTTGATTCTAAAGAAAGAGGTGATATCTCATCCCTGAAAATATGTGCCGGAGGAGGGGAGAAAACCACCCCTGAGCTGTTTGAACAGTGCCGGGCGGCCGGGCTGGCCTTTCGACAGGTGATGGGGCAAACGGAGACTTCGATATTGTTGTGGGCCTCGGAAGAAGATTCATTCAGAAAGCCGGGTACGGTCGGGCGGCCGGTCTTTCATGCTGAGGTCAATATAGTGGATCAATATGGCCGCGAAGTTAAAGCCGGAGACGTCGGGGAGATCGTCGTGCGCGGGTCTATCATGATGAAAGAATACTGGCAGGATCCGGTCCGAACCGAAGAAACCATCCGCAACGGAATGCTGTACACCGGAGATCTGGCCCGTATGGATGAAGACGGCTATTATTTTCTGGTGGACCGTGCCCGCGATATGTACATTACCGGTGGCGAAAACGTTTACCCGGCCGAGGTTGAGCGCATCTTAAAACATCATCCGGACGTTGAAGATGTTGCCGTGGCCGGTGTGCCCGACGAACGCTGGGGCGAAGTCGGGCATGCTTTTGTGATCGCCAAAAAAGATTCCCACCTGCAAGCCGAAGACCTTTTATCCTATTGCCGGGAGCATATCGCCAAGTTTAAATGCCCCCGCAGTGTTACATTCTGCGCAGATTTTCCCCGCACTTCCCTTGGCAAGGTCCGCAAAAGACAGCTTATTGAAAATATGAAATAATGTTGACCGATATTTTGGAAACGGCCCTATGAACTGGAGTGTTGAACGCTATAGATTGATTGCGATATAATATCCGTACCCCCTGTGTTCCCGCCCGTAACCGCCGACACAATATATAGAGGTCGAACCATTTTGAGAAAAAATAGATTACATGATCCAATCTCAACCATTGTCAAGATATAGAATGGAGATCTGCACGCATATAAAAGTTGATATGCACGGGTAAATGATAATATCTGTGGTTCTCAGAGAATTACAGTGTCATTTAATAAGGCTTTGATAATTATTTTGTCGCCAGGTTCCCAGCCATGGTGCCTTTTTACACTGGCCCATACCGTCACGCCGAGACTGTAGTTAACGTCATAATTCCCGGCTGCAAGATTAATACTACCACCTGATAACGAATAAACTTCACCGCGTGTCCAAATATTATCAGGAGTCAAACCCCTGCCATCTTCCATCAAACTGAATGGAGTTGCCTGGGCGCCGGTTATTATAAATAGAATTAATAATAAGGATGCTGGAAAAAATAGAAAAGATCTCTTCATAATTTATTCCTTCTCTAATAGATGTTTATTTAAAAAAAAATATCCTCAAATATGGTGCCAATCTATCTATTTTCTATTTTTACATAATTTTAATAAGTTAGACTGTAATTTTCCTGAAAGTAAAAAGAACTGAAGGTGAATAGTGGAGTAAAATTAATAATTTTGGGAAGAGATTTTCTTAATACAAAAGGATTTAGCAAAAAAAACGAAAAGGGATAAATTGAAATGTAATAAACGACAAATGGCCTTTTAGCCGGCTGTTTTCGGCTAAAAGGCCAAATGGTTTACTGACGATCGATCTATTTGTTTCTTTGCCGGGCCTGTTCGATCAGTTCAACCAGACTGGCGACCTTGGGCTTGGGTTTTGCCGTCATCAATCGGTTGAATTGGTCTGGCGTTAATTTTTCTTTTAAATACTGCACGACGTCGAAGTATTCCCACCAGCAGTCCAGGATCTTAAAGCAGGGCTGCCGGTCGTCTCCGCAGACCTCGCAGTACTCATATGGCACCGGGCCGCCCAGGCGCGGACATCTTCGAACAAGATCGCTCTTGGTTTTGGTCATAACGGTGCAATCCGTATCGACATTTACCGACTCTTGATAATTGCCGGTTTGGGATGGTTTGCAAAAACTTTTTCAGCTTCTTCGATCTCTTTGGCCGGGAATTCATAGTCCGTCAGATTACCGGCCAGGAACTGCTCATAGGCGCCCAGGTCGATCAACCC
>JASFGN010000155.1:0-6828 GCA_050123735.1 Desulfobacterales bacterium
TTACAATTATGGTCATCACGAACCAGTCGGCCATACCACGCAAGCTTATTTCTCCTGCGGAGCTTGAACATATTCACACGAAATTAAAAGCGGCTGTCAGATCCGCGGGGGGCAACATAAGCGATATTTTCTTTTGCCCGCATATGCCCGAGGACGGCTGCAATTGCCGTAAACCCCGGCCCGGCTTAATCCTCCAGGCTCAGAAAAAATATCAGATCGAGCTGGCAAGCAGCGTAATGGTCGGTGACAGCGCAAAGGACATCGAGTGCGCCCATAACGCGGGTTGCGGACATTCAATCCTGGTAAAGACCGGAAACTACCAAGAAGCCGCAGCACGTCTGGCGGCTGCAAATCTGTCTGCCGATTACCTGGCGGCAGATTTATATGCAGCCGCCGAGTGGATCATCGCTTTGTAGCCAAAAAGCGGTCCTATCGGCATGCCTAAAAAATCCCATGACCCAATCGAATCGAACGGTGATTTACCTTGCATTTTGGCGGGCACTCATTTATATAAAAAAATTCGTCAGTTGTTATCAGCGTATTCACCATAAATTTATAGCGATTGTCAAAAAAACGTTCCGTTGGCGGAATGTTTTTTTGCTACAACCGCTTATGACACCATCCTTTATTATTCGAAACGTCGTTATGACAAGCGGTATAAACTCATATTTTCAATACATTGCAGTTGCACCGGCAATAAGCATCCATTTTGGTGTGCATATTCTTTAATTCGTTTAACTCGTCTCTAAGCTACGGATTACAGCGACAGCGGTGAACCTATGGAATCGATAATGGCCTCCGGCGCGCTTTCACCCTGGGAACCCGGCGTTTTTAGCCTGACGATCTATGTGGTTTTGATCCTCATTTTCGTTGCATCCCAGCTGATCATTGCCGTCTGGCTCGGGGAAAAGAAAAAAACAGAAGAAAAATTGAGACCTTATGAAAGCGGTATCATCCCGACAGGAGACGCCCGCCTGCGCTATCCGGTCCCTTTTTATCTGGTCGCCATCTTTTTTTTGATATTTGACGTGGAAGGCGCTTTTATTTTTGCCTGGGCCATCGCGCATGGCAAACTCGGCTGGGCCGGCTGGCTGCAGATTTCATTTTTTATTGTCCTGTTGCTACTGGGCCTGTTTTACATATGGCGAAAGGGAGGACTCGATTGGGGTCCGCTAACCCAAAAAAGCTAAACGAACGCTTGCTGAGCGGAGCCGATGCCCTCATCAACTGGGCACGCAAGTACAGCCTGTGGCCGATGTTCTTCGGGCTCTCGTGTTGTTTTGTCGAAAAAGCCACCGCCTTAACGGCGCGTTACGACCTGGCCCGTTTTGGTGCTGAAGTCTTGCGTCCCTCTCCCCGACAGGCCGACCTGCTGGTCGTATCCGGCACGGTCTTTAAAAAAATTGCACCGGTTGTTCTGCGCCTTTACGAACAGATGGCCGAACCCAAATGGGTGATTTCCATGGGCTCCTGCGCCAATTGCGGCGGTATGTACGATGTTTACAGTGTCGTGCAGGGCATCGACCAGATCCTTCCGGTGGATGTATACATCCCCGGATGCCCGCCGAGGCCGGAGGCCGTCCTGCAGGGCATTGTCGAGCTCCAGAAAAAAATTGAAACCGAAAGCCCCACCCGACCCATTTTTCATCTAAAAGGGGGGACCCAGGGAAGCGTCCAGCCGCTTCGCGTGGACGGCCAGACCAAAAGCCGTGATCCCCGGGGGCCCGGTATGCAGGGAACGGCCATCCGGGGCACCTCTGTTACTCCGCCTGATTTTTGGGGCAGCCGCTCAGATCTGATGTGGACGCCGCCGCCGCGGCAGATTGAGCTCATTCCATCCGATCGGGATCTATCCCGGGAATTGAGTGCCCGATTCGGCGATGCCGTCCAATCCCGGGATTTCACCTCAGACATGCTCACCCTGGAGGTTGCCGATAACCGGCTGACGGATGTGCTTCGTTATCTTAAACACGAGGCCACACCCAAATATCAGCGCCTGGACGATTTGACGGCCATCGATGAATCTGCCCGCCGGCATCCGGAAAACTATCCGGATTTTACCATGGTATATCACCTGCTGTCCTATGACGCCGCCAGCCGCATCCGGTTGACGGTGCCCTTAAATGGTAAATCCCCCGGCATTACCAGCATAACGGACATATGGCCATCGGCTAACTGGTATGAACGGGAAGTTTTTGATTTGATGGGTATTCAGTTCGACGGTCATCCAAACCTGCGCCGGATCATCATGCCACCGGACTGGGAAGGTCATCCTCTCAGAAAAAGTTTTCCGGGCAGAGCCACCGAAATGGCGCCCTATACCCGCAGGGATGCCCAAAAGCTGCAGCCATTAGACGGCGGCGTTTACGCCAAGTCCGATGACGGTGAGCATCCGCTGATTTTGAATATCGGTCCTCATCATGTCAGCACCCACGGGTTGTTGCGCTATATCGCCTCTTTGAAAGGTGAGGAGATTTTAGGTCTGGAATTGGAGATCGGCTATCACCACAGAGCCGTCGAAAAAATCGGTGAACGTCAAACCTGGCACCAATTTATTCCCTATCTGGCGCGGGTAGACTATTTGGCAGGTGCAGCCAATGATCTTCCTTATTTGCTGGCAGTTGAAACCCTGGCCGACATAAAGGTGCCGGAGCGGGCCCAGGTGATCCGGGTGATGCTCAGTGAGTTTTTTCGCCTGAGCAACCATCTGGTCTGGCTGGCCACTTACGCCCACGATGTTGGCGCCATGACGCCGAATTTTTACACCTTTCGCGAGCGGGAGATGATTCTCGACATTGTGGAGCTCATTACGGGAGGTCGCTTACACCCGTCCTGGTTCCGGATCGGTGGCGTGGCCGACGACCTGCCCGATGGCTGGAAGGCGGCGGTCGACCAGTTTGTCAAAATATTTCCCGAGCGCCTGCAGGAATATGAAAATCTGATCCGCAAAAATCCCATTTTCAAGGCGCGCACCCAGGGTGTTGGCCGAATTTCACTGCAAGATGCCATGGATTGGGGAGTGACCGGTCCCAATTTGCGGAGTTGCGGCCTGGATTGGGACCTTCGTAAAAAAATGCCCTATTCGGGCTACGAAAATTTTGAATTTGAGGTGCCGACGGCGACTGAGGGCGACTGTTATGCCCGCTATCTGGTGCGAATAGAAGAAATGCGACAGAGCATCGGCATCATTGAGCAGGCGGCCAACAACATGCCTTCCGGCCGGTACGTTACCGATGATTACCGCTACGTGATCCCCAGACGCGAGGATATGCTCCAAGATATCGAAAGCCTGATCCACCATTTCATCAATGTGACCCGGGGCCCCAAAATGCCCCGGGGTGAGGCCCATGCTGCCTGTGAAATTCCCAGAGGTGAGCAAGGGTACTATGTGGTCAGCGATGGCCTGGGGTATGCATATCGTGTGCGCATTCGCGGGCCCGGATTCGCCAATGTGCAGGTGATGCCGTTGCTGGCGGTCGGAGAGAGCATTGCCGATTTGATCGCCATCATCGGATCGGTGGATTATATTTTGCCGGATATTGATCGCTAAAATCGATTTTGGATTTTAGAATTTAGGTTTTGGATTATAGATTGCTGCAACAATTTAAATATTCATCTCGACGGATGATTAATCGGCAATCCAAATTCCAAAATCTAAAATTTAACAGGCAGTTGTAAGACGAATTAAGTCAATGTTACCCAAAGAACTTGAAAAGATGCTGAAGGGACAGATCGCCCATGCGGATCATCCGCGGGAGCTGGTGGTAGATGCGATGCTGGCCCTGCAGGACCACTACGGTTATTTAAGTGATGAAGCCTTAGAACAGGTGGCGGCATTGCTGGGCATGTCGGCCCTGGAAGTGGAAGAGCTGGCCACCTTTTATACGTTCATTTACCGCGAGCCGGTGGGCAAGTATGTGATTCATGTTTGCGACAGTCTGATTTGCTGGATGGACGGGTATGAATCCATACAGAATTATCTGTGTCAAAAGCTGGATATAGAACTGGGCGGCACCTCAGCCGACGGTTTGTTTACGGTCCTGCCGGTCTGCTGCATCGGGTATTGTGATAGAGCGCCGGCCATGCTGATTAACCGCAAGGTTTATGGCCCGCTTACGCCGGAAAAGATCGATCAGATATTGGGAAAACTGCGCTCCGAAGCCTGATGTGAATTGAGACTGTTGAGAAACATTTTCAAACCACAACGCCACAAAGAGCACAAAGAAAAGAAAGATAAAATAATTTAAAATTGCTTTCTAAACGGTTTGGCAAAGTTTTTATCTTTGTGCCCTTCGTGTCTTTGTGGTTAAAAAATCATAATAATCAAACCGAACACTTATGGGAAAATATCCGCAGATATTACTGGAAAACCGCCAACCGGACCGCATCAACACGCTGGAAGAATACGAACAAAACGGCGGGTACCAGGCGTTAAAAGCGGCGATTGCCGAGCATGGCGAAAAGGGCATCGTGCAGTTGATTGACGATGCCGGCCTGCTGGGGCGCGGCGGGGCAGCCTTTCCGACAGGTTTTAAGCTGAAGACGGTGGCCGAAGACGCACCGCTTCCACGATACATCGTCTGCAACGCCGATGAAATGGAGCCCGGCACGTTCAAAGATCGGGTATTGATCCACACCAATCCGCACATGATGATCGAAGGCATGATCATTGCCGGATACGCGATCAAAGCCGAAAAAGGCGTCATTTTTATCCGGCCGGAGTATGAAAGCGGTGCCAAAATTCTGGAGCGCGAACTAAAACGGGCTGAACAAGCGGGTTATTTAGGGAAAAACATTCTGGGCAGCGATTATGATCTGGAAATGGTGGTTCATCGCAGCGGCGGGCGCTATATCTGCGGTGAGGTAACCGCTCAGCTCAATGCCCTGATGGGCAAACGGCCCAATCCGATGCAACCGCCACCGTATCCGACCGAAAAGGGTCTCTGGGGGCTGCCCACCGTGTTGAGCAATGTCGAAACCTTTGCCTGCATGCCGCATATCGTTCGTCACGGCGCGGAGTGGTTTAAAGGCCTTGCCTGCACCGATACGGGTGCGGGAACCAAAATATTCTGTGTCAGCGGCAGGGTCAACCGGCCGGGTGCCTATGAGTTGCCCATGGGTATCCGCCTGAGTGAAATCATTGAAGAGGTTGCCGGGGGCATGCCTGAAGGGTCTGAATTCAAGGCCTGCCTGCCGGGCGGGGCCTCGACCGGGTTTTTGCCCAAAGCGCACTATGACATCGAGATGGATTTTGAATCTTTGAAGAAGGTCGGCAACCGCCTGGGTACCGGCGCCATCATGGTGTTCGATCAGCATACCTGCCTGGTCGCTGCCACGCTGAATCTAATTGAATTTTTCGCCCGGGAATCCTGTGGCTGGTGTACGCCCTGCCGGGAAGGATTGCCTTATATCCGCGAATTGCTGAATCGGTTGGAAAATGGCGATGGCGAGCAAGATTTCATCCCGACCCTGGATGACATGGGCAAGCAGCTGTGGAATGCATATTGTGCGTTCGCACCGGGAGCCGTGGCACCCCTGCAAAGCTTGCTGACGCTTTTCCGGGAAGAGGTGCAGGAACATATTCGGCAGAAGAAATGCCCGTTTGAACAATAAATTCGAATCATGAAATCCGAAATACGAAGCAAATTAGAAATCCTAAATTCAAATGTTCAAAACTTTTGAATTTGGATCATTTGATATTCGAAATTGTTTCGAGTTTCGAATTTCGAATTTTAATATCAAGAGCGATTGCTCAGTCACAAAGAGTTTAAATAATCTTCACTTAACCAGTAAACTAAATAAGTTCTGAATTTATGCCGAAGATTATCATCGACGACCGCGAAATAGAAGTCGCACCGGGAACCAAGGTGATCGAAGCGGCGGAACGGCTGGGGATCATGATTCCGCGCTTTTGCTACCACCCGGCTCTGGGGTCTGTGGGCGCCTGCCGTGTCTGTGCCGTGAAATTTTTGCAGGGCCCGTTCAAGGGGGTCCAGATGAGCTGTATGGTCGATGCTCAGGACGACATGGTCGTATCGACAACCGATGAAGAAGCGGTGGCGTTTCGCAAATCTGTGATCGAGTGGCTCATGTTGCACCACCCGCATGATTGTCCGGTTTGCGATGAGGGCGGGCATTGTCTGCTGCAGGATATGACGGTATCCGGCGGCCACGGCATACGAAGATATCCGGGTAAGAAGCGTACCTATCCAGACCAGTATCTGGGGCCCCTGGTTCAGCATGAGATGAACCGCTGCATCCACTGTTACCGCTGTTCGCGATATTATCAGGAATTCAGCGGTTATCATGACCTGGGCGCGATGCAGTCCGCCAATCAGACCTATTTTGGCCGCTATGCGGAAGGAATCCTGGAAAGTCCATTTTCAGGAAACCTCGCTGATATCTGTCCGACCGGCGTTTATACCGATAAGCCCTCGCGTTATTTTGGCCGGCGCTGGGATTATGAGCGCAGTCCATCGCTGTGTATCAACTGCTCTTTAGGCTGTCACACGATTGCCAGCAGCCGGTACCGCAATGTCGTCAGACAGGAGGCCCGCCTGAGCGAAGCGGTCAACGGGCATTTTATCTGTGATCGAGGCCGTTATGGTTTTATGTACAACAGTTTGCCGCAACGACCCCGCAGCGCCTGTGTCGATGGTCAGACCGCATCCGTTGATGAAGCGCTGGCAGCATTGACAAAACGACTGCAGGCCATCGCAGGTAAAAATGGCAGCTCAGCGGTTGCCTGCGCCGGCTCGAGCCGCAGCAGCCTCGAAACGCTGGCCATGGTCAGACGCGTGAGCCTTGCGCAGAGCTGGAAGCCGCCGG
>JASFGN010000156.1:0-6820 GCA_050123735.1 Desulfobacterales bacterium
TATTTTGCGCGACGAAAAGACAAGTGAATTGACGATTGAAGAATACGCTGTCATTGCCGGCAACACAAAAAGGCATGAAATCAGCGCAATTGCCCGGGACGATTTTACCCTGCTGTGTACGGAAACATACGAGGACAAAGCCATTGAAAAAGCGATTTCAGAGGGAAAAGATGCCCTGGTAACCATACTGCGGACCGACAATCTTTATCCCATCGGCACCTATGCGGATGTCATTGCCGAATCCGTCATAGAGATTTATGGCAAGAATGACCATTCCTCAAAAGAGCTCTTATTTGATGATCTGGATCTGTTCGAATCATTTCAGGAAGCATCTCAATAGAGCTCTGCCGATGGCTCTTAAATTGAGGAAATTGAGGAGCACTTGAAAACCGGGAATCGGTGCAAAATTCGCTTAATATAGAAGATCCATGAAAACTTTGCTCTTATATCCATCCTTTCCAGATACCTTCTGGAGTTTTAAGCATGCCCTGAAATTTATCCGTAAACGTTCGGCCTTCCCCCCTCTGGGTCTGCTGACCGTAGCGGCCATGCTGCCAGCCAACTGGTCCAAGCGGCTGATCGACCTCAATGTTAATCCGTTGACAGAAAAAGACATGGCCTGGGCTGACTGTGCTTTCGTCAGTGCTATGGCCGTGCAGCGTGAATCGGCGCGCACAACCATCGCGCGGTGCAAAAAAGCCGGTCTGAAAGTCGTCGCCGGCGGACCGCTGTTTACAGATGAACATAAGGATTTTGGAGATGTTGATCATTTTGTGTTAAACGAAGCCGAGTTGACGCTACCGTCTTTTTTGCGCGACCTAAAAAGCGCTTGCCCTCAACGATTGTACCAGACGAGTGCGTTTGCCGATCTGAGTCAAACCCCGCCGCCGCTGTGGTATCTGATCGATATGAAACGCTATGCTGCGATGAGCATTCAGTTTTCGCGCGGCTGCCCGTTTAATTGTGACTTTTGTAATATCACAGCGCTGCTGGGACACCGGCCGCGGCACAAAACCGCTGCCCAAATTATCACCGAACTGGACGGTCTTTACGGCCTGGGTTGGCGCGGAAACATTTTTTTTGTCGATGACAACTTTATCAGCAATAAAAAATATCTTAAGGACGAACTGCTGCCGGCTTTGATCCAATGGCAGAAAGACAAAAAATCCATTCGTTTCAATACCGAAGCCTCGGTCAACCTGGCCGATGATCGGGTTTTAATTCAGATGATGGTCACCGCCGGGTTTGAATCGGTTTTTATCGGTATCGAAACGCCGGCCGAAGAAGCGCTGACCGAGTGCAACAAAAAACAGAATAAAGGCCGCAACCTGGTTGAAAGCGTAAAGCGGATTCATCGAAGCGGATTGCAGGTGCAGGGGGGATTTATCGTTGGTTTCGACAGTGACACCCCTTCCATTTTTCAACGTCAGATTGACTTTATTCAGAAAAGCGGCATCGTGACCGCTATGGTCGGTTTGTTGAATGCCCCTCCGGGCACGCGGCTCTATAACCGCCTGAAAAAAGAGGGCCGTCTGGCGGGTCTGGTGTCGTGCAATACCGATGGAACCACCAATATCATACCGCGCATGGATCTCAAAGCTTTGAGCGACGGATATAAACGTATCATGGGTCACATTTATTCACCCGGAATCTATTATGACCGGGTGCGGACCTTTCTGAAGGAGTACAAGGCTCCGGAAGCGAAACTGCCGTTCAGCATTCACGACTTGATGGCGTTTTTGCGATCCTGCATTCGCCTGGGGATTTTTGGCAAGGAGCGCTTTCAGTACTGGAAACTCCTGCTGTGGACCCTGCGCAAGCGCCCGGAATTGCTTCCATTGGCCATTACGTTAGCCGTCTACGGTCATCACTTCCGAAGAGTCTGTGAAATTCATATCCTTTGAGTCACCCTAAGGCACCGATCCACTTCCAGACGGATCTAAAGGCCGTTTTGATCCGGACGCGTTATATCTCTTTGTCTCAGTCCATCTTTGGGGTGCTTTTCAGATTCCATCCATTTTCCTCCTCGTAAAAGATATTTAGCTCCTCAATTCCGATAACGGTCGGATAGGCTAAATTTATCCCTCATTTTTTTATTATAGTGAGAAAGTCATTACATTATTTTCGCAGGATACAAATCCAAAAAACAATCAAATCTGCATATTGACTGAGATATTATTTGAGATAAAATGCTGCCGGCCGGAAAAACGGTGTGGAAATTAACCTTCACCTTAAGGAAGGAGAGCGCTTTATGTATTTCGATAAACCCGGAAAGGAAAATACGCAGCAAGCTTTAAAACTGGCGGCCGAAAGGGCTAATGAACTCAACATTGCGGAGGTAGTGGTGGCATCTACCACTGGATTCACTGCCTACCAGGCCATCGAGATTTTTGATGGCCCTCGTATTACTGCCGTCACCTATCACTGCGGATTCAAAGAACCGTTTAAGAGCCAAATGCCCGCCGACGTCAAAACCGATCTGCAGTCTAAAGGCATCACCGTGGTGGCTGCCAGCCATGCGCTCTCGGGATTAGAGCGCTCTGTTGCCAAGAAACATTCCGGTGCGTACCCGGTTTTAATCATGGCCGACACGCTGCGGTTGTTCGGCCAGGGTGTCAAGGTGGCGGTGGAGGTTGCGGTGATGGCCGCCGACGCCGGCGCCTTAAGCGGCGAGGATATCATCGCCGTCGGCGGATCGGGCCACGGTGCAGATGCGGCCCTGGTTTTGAAACCGGCGCACCAGAACAATTTTTTTGACCTGCGCATCCGGGAGGTCATCTGCAAACCACGCTCATTTTGAAATTCAATGTGTATTAAGTGGTGAATATGATCCTGATAGCCGGTGTTTCACCCAAAAAAAAGGTTTTGGACCAAAATCCGCGCAGATGTCCCATTTGCGGACTGAATCAGGCCTACATGCAGCGCCTGGATCACTATCTCAGCCTGTTTTTTATCCCGATATTCAGAGTCAAAAAGGGCGAGCCCTTTATTGAGTGCGACAGCTGCGCGCAGACCGGCCAGGGATTGGGTCCGGATTATACCCAACCGCAGACCGACGCGCCCCGGACGTGCAGAAGTTGCGGCACGGCGCTCAATGCGGATTTTAAATACTGCCCGCAATGCGGAAAACGGGTTTGACAGTTACGGGTTGCGAGTTTCTGCATGAAAAATGCTTGGTTTCTTTTTTTAACCTTGGACCCTGAACCTTGAACCTGTTGTGCAGTAGGTAAAATAATGACTAAGACATTAGCACCCAATACGGCACAAAACCAAAACACCCCCCCTGAACGCCACGTGGTTTTGGTGTCACCGGAAATTCACTGGAATACCGGCAACATCGGCCGTACCTGTGTAGCTACCGGGGCCTATCTGCACCTGATCAAACCACTGGGGTTTTCGCTTGACAGCAAGTACCTCAAGCGAGCGGGACTGGACTACTGGAAACAGGTAAAGCTTCAGGTGTGGGATGATTTTGAAGCCCTGCATTCAGCCCTCGCTCCGCAGCCGCAGGAGGTTGTCATTTTTTCAAAAACCGGAGCAAAGCCGTTCTGGGCCCTGCCGGCTGCACCGCGCTTATTTCTGCTATTTGGCTCCGAAACCCGGGGACTGCCCGATCACATCTGCTGCAGGTACCCGGATGCCAGCTATCACATACCCATCACCAGAGACATTCGGTCATTGAATCTTTCCACCGCCGTTGGCATTGCCCTCTATGAAAGCCTGCGTTCGGAATATTCATTTCATGGTTGGCATCCGCAATAAAGCATTGATTTAAAGTGTTGGATATTTTAGAAATTCAAGTATAATGGGTTAAGTGCCAGCCCTTTCTAAGGCCGAATTGTGCGACGATAGCTTTCATTACTTTTTAATAATTGACATTTTAAGTAATGTGATTAAATTCAAAATGTCATGAAATTAACACCCAACGTGTATCTTAAGGAGGATGATTTTTAATGCGTTTCGATAAATTTACAATTAAATCTCAAGAGCTTATCCAAAATTCCCAGTCGCTGGCATCACAGCTTAATAATCAGCAGATTGAACCCGAGCATTTGCTGGCCGCAATGCTGGATAAAAACAACGGGATCGCCGTCGCCATGCTACGCAAACTGGGGGCTTCTCCAGGTGAAATCGCTCAGGAAATAAAGGCTGCCGTCGACCGGCTTCCCAAGATTCGCGGCAGTGCACTGACGGAGGTCTACATTTCACCCAGGACCAAAGCGATATTGGAGCAGGCATTTAGCGAAGCCACCAAGATGAAGGACGAATATGTCAGCATCGAACATATTCTGTTGGCCATATCCGAAGAGGTCGTCGGTGAAGCGGCCAGGATTCTATCCCGTGCTGGTGTTACCCGGGATGCCATACTGCACGGTTTACAGGAAATACGGGGTAAACAGCGTATCACCGATCCCAACCCGGAAGACAAATATCAAGCCCTTGAAAAATTCAGTCGCGACCTGACGGACCTGGCCCGGCTGGGCAAATTGGATCCTGTCATCGGCCGGGACGAAGAAATCAGACGCATTGTCCAGGTGCTTTCCAGGCGCACGAAAAACAACCCGGTTTTAATCGGAGAGCCCGGAGTCGGCAAGACGGCCATCGTTGAAGGCCTGGCAAGACGAATTGTGGAAGGGGATGTTTCCGAAACCCTAAAGAATCGTCGTGTGGTCGCCCTGGACATGGGCGCCCTGATCGCCGGCGCTAAATACCGGGGCGAATTCGAAGATCGCCTCAAAGCCGTCTTAAAAGAAGTCGAAGGCGCCGAAGGCGAAATCATTCTATTTATCGATGAACTGCACACGGTTGTGGGAGCCGGTGCCGCCGAGGGTGCCGTGGACGCATCCAACATGCTCAAACCGGCATTGGCCCGGGGCACGCTGCGGTGTGTGGGGGCCACCACGCTGAATGAATATCGCAAATACATTGAAAAAGATGCGGCCCTGGAGCGCCGCTTTCAGCCGGTTCTGGTCAAAGAGCCTTCGGTGGAAGATACCATTTCCATCCTGCGGGGTCTGAAGGAAAAATACGAGGTCCATCATGGGGTTCGCATCCAGGATTCGGCTATTGTGGCAGCCGCGACCCTGTCGCATCGGTATATTGCGGATCGGTTTTTACCGGATAAAGCCATTGATTTAATTGATGAATGTGCTTCCAAGCTGCGAATCGAAATCGACAGTATGCCGGCCGAAATCGACGAGGTTCAGCGTAAAATTACCCAGGCCGAAATCGAACGCCAGGCCCTAAAAAAGGAAAAGGACCCGGCATCTAAAGATCGACTGCAGAAACTGGAATCAGAGCTGGCCGATATGAACGACGAGCTGACCCTAATGAAAGGTCACTGGCAAAATGAAAAGGATCTGATCCAGACGATTCGCACGATAAAGGAAGGGCAAGAACAGCTAAGCACCGAGGCTCAGCTGGCCGAAAGAAAGGGCGACCTGGCCAGGGTGGCTGAACTGAGATACGGCAAGGCCCTGGAGCTTGACAAACAACTGGAAGAAGCCAATCGAAAGCTTTCCGAGCTGCAGCAATCCAGCAAAATGCTCAAAGAAGAAGTTGACGACGAAGATGTGGCTGAAGTCGTATCCCGCTGGACCGGCATTCCGGTCAGCAAGATGCTCGAAGGTGAACGCGATAAACTGGTCCATATGGAAGCGCGGCTGCACCACAGAGTGATCGGACAGCACGAAGCTGTGGCCGCCGTATCCAATGCCGTACGAAGGGCGCGCTCCGGCCTTCAGGACCCCAACCGTCCGATCGGTTCCTTCATATTCATGGGGCCCACCGGTGTCGGCAAAACCGAGCTGGCCAAGGCGCTGGCCGAATTTATTTTCGACAGCGAACAGGCCATCATTCGCATTGACATGTCCGAATATATGGAGAAGCATTCCGTTGCCCGGCTGATTGGTGCACCCCCCGGATATGTGGGCTATGAGGAAGGCGGATATCTGACCGAGGCGGTCCGGCGTCGGCCCTATTCGGTTGTCCTTTTCGATGAAATTGAAAAAGCGCATCCGGAAGTCTTTAATATTATGTTACAGATCTTAGATGACGGGCGCATGACCGACGGTCACGGACGCACCGTGGATTTTAAAAATACCATTGTCATTATGACCTCTAATGTGGGCAGCCAATATATCCAGGAGCTGGCAGCAGCCAGCCGGGAAGAAATGGAAAAACGCGTGACCGAGGCCCTGCGCGCCAGTTTTCGACCCGAATTTTTAAACCGCATCGACGAGATCATTATCTTCCAGAGCCTGACAGCGGATGAAATCCTCAAGATTGTGGACATCCAGATGAACCGGCTGGGCCGCCGGCTTGCTGACAGGAATATCGAGCTTATATTATCGGCTGGCTCCAAAGAGCTGATCGCCAAACAGGGTTACGACCCGGTTTTTGGAGCTCGACCGCTGAAACGCGTCATACAGCAATATATTGAAAACCCGTTGTCTTTGGAGATCTTAGAGGGTAATGTATCAGAGGGCGCTCGGGTGCGGGCCGAGGTCAAAGACGATAAAATTGTGTTTACGACGATATAATTGCAGTTTTTATCGAAAAAAGCCCGGCTCTTGGCAAGCCGGGCTTTTATTTAGGGCGCTAAATTTTCAAAATCCTGTTGTAATCTAAAAGCACCCATCGTAATATCCAGACATTTATTACAGAATATCAATTTCTTATGAGCCGATCTGTCCCCGAAAAATTACGGCGCTTTTACGATCAGTTCTCCGGAAGTCAGCCGGTGCTGATTGTCATCAATGCCGATCCGGACGCCATCGCCAGCGCAATGGCCGGAAGGCGTCTGCTATGGCGCAAAGTG
>JASFGN010000157.1:0-6812 GCA_050123735.1 Desulfobacterales bacterium
GATTATAAAATTTTGATGTTTTTACATCTCTTTGCATGTGGTTGTCAACATGATTTTTGTTCATTTTAAAAATTTTCTTATCTGTCAGAATATGCACGCTTCAGGTAAGGGTCATCAATAAAAGACGTCGACCGGCGTGCGGTCGGAGTGGCACATCTGTCTTGCATTTGACCAGAGGTATGATTATTATTAACAGTATGAAATCACACGATGAAACCATACCGGATCCCAAAAGGCTGGAAAAGGAGATCAGCGAATTTTTATCTAAAAAATTCGGAAATAACGTCAAAATCGTCACGCCAGTGGTTTTGCCCGAACAAAATACCCTTGATCAGGTTAAGCCAACGCCCAGACGTAAAAAAACCATCAATTTTGATTTGAAGCCTGAAGAACTGATCGCTTACCTGGACCAATTTGTTGTCAAGCAAGACAACGCCAAAGCGATTCTGGCCACCAAAATCTGTACGCATTTTAATCGCATCCGGCGCGCACGGGAAGGTCACGAACCCGGAAATAGTGTCACCAGAGTGGGGAGCATAAAAAACAACGTGCTAATGATCGGCCCCACCGGCGTGGGTAAGACATATGTGATCAAACTGATTGCTGCTAAAATCGGAGTGCCTTTTGTCAAAGGCGATGCCACCAAGTTTAGCGAAACCGGCTACGTCGGTGGCGATGTGGAAGATCTGGTACGCGATTTGGTAAGGGAAGCAGATGACGATATCGAACTGGCCGAATGCGGCATCATCTATATCGATGAAATTGATAAGATCGCTTCCAGCCGCAATATTATCGGAGCCGACGTATCACGCACCGGCGTACAACGCGCGCTGCTCAAACCAATGGAGGAAACCGAAGTCGATCTGAAAGTGCCCCATGACCCGATTTCGATGATTCAGGAAATCGAACGGTTTCGCAAGACTGGAAAACGCGAAAAGCAATCGGTTAATACCGCTAACATCCTGTTCATCATGAGCGGGGCATTTACGGATCTGGAGCCGATCATTCAAAAGCGCCTGACCAAACAGGAAATCGGATTTGGTGCCCGAATCGAACGCTCGCATGAATCATATGATGTTTTCGCACAGGTGAAGTCCGAGGATTTGATTCGCTTTGGTTTTGAAACGGAATTTGTCGGTCGGCTGCCGGTGCGCGCGGTATTTGAGAATTTAAGCGAACAGGATCTTTATGAAATCCTAAAAAATCCGAATAATCCCATTATCTTGGGTAAGAAGCTGGATTTTGCGGCTTACGATATTGAGATAAAATTTGAGGATCAATTGTTGCACATGCTGGCCCAACAGGCATTTACGGAGAGCACCGGCGCCAGAGGTCTGGTCAGCGCCGTTGAGAAAACGCTGCTTGAGTTTGAAAAAAAGCTGCCCTCTACCCGAATCAAAAAATTTCCGGCCACTTTGGACATCGTCAAACATCCACAGTCATCAATTGAAAAACTTACCCGCGCCGATGCCCCTTACTTGGACGAAATGTTTGAAAGCCTGGACCGGGAAGAAAGACAGCGCATCATCCAATATCTGGATTCGAACAAAACCCATCTGGAAAACAAATACAACCTGACCATGACACCTTCACGGGTGAATCTCGTGGCCCAGGCGTATGCCAAAAATATCATGGATATCGAAAGCGTCGTCAAGCGCATCAAGAGCCACTATGATGAAATAAAGAAAATGGAACTGCAATTTTTTAAAAACCATGATATGAACATTGTCCTGGAAGACGATGCGATCGATTTTATCATGGAGCAGCTGATTCAGGCGCCGATCGATCTGAAAAATGTTTACCAAAAGATTGACATGGACTTTAAGCACGGCCTCAAGCTGGCCCGTGAAAAAACCGGCCGCCGCCGCTTTTTTATCACCCGTCAAGCCCTGCTGGATCCCGAAGCCTTTATCAGCCAAATGATCCAAAGTGAATTTACTTCGGACTCAATAAGTCCAAAAGACTGAAGAAAAGCTCCGGGTTTTAAGTGGCCATGCCAAAACCCCAAATAGCTGAAAGCAAGATAACCCTATGATCGGAATTTCCAAATTATATTGTGGTACTGTTGAACCATCTGACGCTCTGCGCTACGGGCGGCATTCAGGCAAATTGCCGTCTCACCTGTTGCAATTTTCCAAAGACAAGCGACCGGTGGTGGTCTGGAATACCACCCAGCGTTGCAATCTCAAGTGTGTGCACTGCTATGCCCATGCCAGAGCGTTGGCCAATGATAATGAATTGAGCACCCGAGAAGGCAAAGCGTTA
Organism: Desulfobacterales bacterium; assembly: GCA_050123735.1. Classification (GTDB taxonomy): domain Bacteria; phylum Desulfobacterota; class Desulfobacteria; order Desulfobacterales; family JAHEIW01; genus JAHEIW01. The sequence goes on from JASFGN010000157.1 coordinate 2,266, forward strand.
ATCGATGACCTGGCCCAATATGGCGCGCCGGTAATTCTTTTTTCCGGCGGTGAACCGCTGGTGCGCAAAGATCTTCCCGACCTGGCCGGCTATGCGGTTGACAAGGGGATGCGCGCGGTGATTTCAACCAACGGCACATTGATCAGCGCCAAACTGGCACAAACCCTCAAGCGCATCGGTCTCTCTTATGTCGGCATCAGCCTGGACGGCATGCAGGCCGTCAACGACCGCTTCCGAGGTGTCAGCGGTGCATTTGAGTCGGCCATGGCGGGTATTAAAAATTGTCAGGACGCCGGCATAAAAGTGGGTCTGCGCTTCACGATCAACAAAACCAACGTTGATGAGATTCCGAACATATTTAACCTTATCGAAGAAATGGATATCCCCCGGGTGTGCTTCTACCACCTGGTTTATGCCGGCCGTGGTACCGAGCTGGTTAAAGAAGATCTGAACCATGAAGCCACCCGTTCTGCTGTAGATCTGATTATCGATGAAACCAAGCGCCTGCATGACATCGGCAAGCCAAAGGAAGTGTTGACCGTCGACAATCATGCCGATGGACCCTACCTTTATTTAAGGCTGCGCAAAGAGGACCCGCAGCGTGCCAAAGACGTTCTGGAGCTGCTGCAATGGAATGAAGGCAACAACTCCGGTCGCGGTATCGGCTGTGTCAGCTGGGACGGCGAGGTCCACCCGGATCAGTTCTGGCGCCATTGCAGTCTGGGCAACGTGCGCCAGCGGCCGTTTTCAGAAATCTGGGCCGATCTTTCCAATCCGCTGCTGGAAAAGCTGAAAGAAAAGAAAAAGCATGTCAAGGGCCGTTGCGCGGACTGCCGCTGGCTGGATATCTGCGGCGGCAATTTTAGAGTTCGCGCTGAAGCCACCACCGGTGATTTGTGGGCCCCGGACCCGGCCTGCTATCTGACCGATGAGGAGATCGGTTTAAAAGACAGTACATAGAACGCAAATGCGCCTGCGCTAATTTCAATTTACCTGTTTTGGAAATAAAACTCGAAATTCGAATCTCGAAATTCGAAACAAATCCAAATATCGAATGACAAAAATTCTAAACTTTTAAGCAACTGCCTTTTCTCATCTATCAATTTTTAATACCGTTTTGATCATTGGGACATTTGGATTTTGAAATTGCTTCGAATTTCGTATTTCGAATTTAGAATTTAGTAAAAATATAGTTTCTGTGTTCGATTATTTTTTCCAAGGCTTAGATTTATTCATCCAATCGAAAAGGACCACTTATGTTATTTCCCGATTACAGAGCCCGTCGACTGCGGCAGAACGAAGCCTTTCGCCGCATGATTCGTGAAACCCGTTTAGCGGCCGATGACCTCATCCTGCCGCTTTTTGTAGTTAAGGGCCGCAATGTGCGCAATCCGATTGAATCCATGCCCGGCCATTTTCAACTATCTGTTGATAAGCTGATTAAAGCGGCGACTTCGGCAAAAAACCTGGGCATACCGGCGGTGATGCTTTTTGGCATACCGGATGCCAAGGACCCGCTGGGAACCCGGGCATACGCTGCTGACGGCATCGTCCAAACAGCTGTTAAAGCCCTTAAAAACAAACTGTCGGAGCTGGTGGTCATCACCGACGTGTGCCTGTGCCAGTATACCGACCACGGCCATTGCGGCGTGGTGGACGGTCAGACAATTGACAATGATGCCAGCCTGGATATTCTGGCCCAAACCGCATTGTCGCATGCCAAAGCGGGCGCCGACATGGTAGCTCCCTCGGATATGATGGACGGCCGCGTTGCCGAAATTCGCAATATTCTGGACGAAAACAATTTCAGCCAGGTGCCGATTATGTCTTATGCCGCCAAATATTGCTCGGCCTATTACGGACCCTTTCGCAGTGCCGCAGATTCCGCCCCGCAATTTGGCGATCGACGCACCTATCAAATGGATCCCGCAAATGCCATTGAGGCCATCCGCGAAGTTTCAATGGATGTCGAAGAAGGCGCAGATATTGTCATGGTTAAACCGGCGCTGGCCTATCTGGACATTATTTGCCGTGTGAGAGAAGAATTTGATTTGCCGGTGGCGGCTTATAATGTCAGCGGTGAGTTTGCAATGATAAAAGCCGCCGAAAAAATGGGCTGGATCGACGGTCCGGCTGTGATGCTGGAAACCCTGACCGCCATTAAGCGCGCAGGCGCCGATATGATCCTGACCTATTTTGCAATGGATGCGGCCAAAACGCTTAGCCCTTAACAACGGACTGACAATGAACCCGAAACCGACCCACCCGCCTGCCCGCAAAAAGAAAAACGAGTTGCGCCTGGTCGCCTGGGAAACAACCCGCAATTGCAATCTGGCCTGTGTGCATTGCCGGGCTTCGGCTAACATGGGGCCTCACGAGGGTGAACTCGGCACCGATGAAGCATTGCGCCTGCTGGATCAGATAGCTGAAGTCGCCAAGCCGATCATCATCCTAACCGGCGGTGAGCCCTTGCTGCGCTCGGACATCTTCGAATTAGCCCGCCATGGCACCGAGCTGGGTCTGCGCATGGTGATGGCTATAAACGGCACGCTGGTAACTGAAAAGATAGCCCGACAACTGGTCGACTCTGGTATCCAACGCATCAGCGTTAGCATCGACGGTTCGAGCGCCGAAACCCATGACCGTTTTCGACAGGTTAAAGGCGCCTTCGAGGGCACCCTGCGGGGCATCGAGCTGATTAAAGACGCCGGGCTGGAATTCCAGATCAACACCACCATTACCAAAACCAACCTCGATCAGATACCCGCCATCCAGGATTTGGCCGTTGAACTGGGTGCCGTGGCGCATCATATTTTTTTGCTGGTTCCTACCGGGCGTGGCAAATATATTGTCGATCAGGCGATCGATGCAGCCGAATATGAGCGCACCCTCAACTGGTTCTACGATCAGAGAGCCACGACACCGCTGCAGCTAAAAGCCACTTGTGCCCCTCATTATTACCGTATTCTCAGACAGCGTGCAAAAAAAGACGGTATCTCCGTTAACTTTGAAACCCATGGACTTGATGCGGTTACCCGCGGATGTCTGGGGGGTATCGGGTTTTGCTTTATCTCCCATCAGGGCATCGTTCAACCCTGTGGCTATCTGGATTTAAATTGCGGCGATGTTCGGCAATCGTCTTTTGCCGATATCTGGAATCAATCGGATATATTTTTGGAGCTGCGCGATTACGACAAACTGAAAGGTAAATGCGGGCTCTGTGAATATAAGCGCGTCTGCGGTGGTTGCCGTGCGCGGGCCTACGAGGCTACCGGTGATTTCATGCGAGAGGAGCCTCTTTGCAGCTACGAGCCCCGCTCGAAAAAGTCATGAACCCGAAACTTTCCGTTTACCGCCGATAGCGTCACCCCCCTTCTCTTTGGCTGGCAGTCCTGTCCAAATGATCGTCCGTTTCTGAAAACTGTTGACCCTTTCTGACAGTTTGGTATCATCTAAAAGTACAAGGTCATGTCATGGCGAATCTGGCATTGATTTGACCGAGTCCCTCGGTTGCGGCAGCGGAAGCATTCATGCAATGATGAAATCGTGGAAAAATGGAATATGGGGCATGAAGCGCAAACATGGTTCGATCTCGGTCTCCGCAGAATGATAGATGACACAGAGGTCCTATGAAAATCCAATCTTTGATGATTGCTGAGCCCATCACCATTGGTCCCCACGCGTCGGTCAGTGAGGCCATTGAGCTGATGAAAGCCAACTCTATCCGGCACCTGCCGGTGGTCACCAGCGGAAATCGGCTGGAAGGGTTTTTGACGCTGGCAGATTTGAAACAGGGTTTAATCCCCTCGATGCTGGGCGATGTGTCCCTGGATGATTTGATGATTAAAAATCCGATCACGGTCAGCCCCGATGACGATATCGAATTGGCGGCCATGCTGATTTACAATCACAAAATCGGTGGAATGCCGGTGGTCGACAATGGAAAATTGGTGGGAATCGTAACGGCAACCGACATGCTGCGCGCCTTTATTGATATGATGGGCATTTTGTCGACGACCTCGCGCATCGATGTGGTGCTGGGCGACCAGCCCGCCACCTTCAAAAGAGCCATGCAGATCATCAATGACCATGGCGGTGATATCATCAGTGTCAGCATGACGCCGCAGCAGAAAGGTAAGCGGGTTTACTATTTTCGACTGTCGGCCTGCAAAACGGATGTCATTGAAAAGGCCCTGGCCAAGGAGGGGTTCGATGTATTAGCGGCAATGGATTAGCGGGTTTCCTCGAATACGCAAAAACACCCTGCAAAAAAAATCAACTCGTCTAAACGCCCGTCTGTTTATTCTCAAATGTTATATTTCAAAGCCTCGCGCCATTTGCGCTCAATTTCTCTGGCAATTGCTGCCTTCAGATCGATGCATTCGATGACGCTGACCGCGTGCCTGCCCATGGTATCCAAAGAGGCGCTGACCATCCAGCAGCGTCCATTAAAGAAAATATAGCGATCCTGCAACATAACATGTCGCCGAACTTCGACGTCCGGGCAACTGGAGCAGAAGCTTCTTAAAATATCATCAAAGCCGTCT
>JASFGN010000158.1:0-6803 GCA_050123735.1 Desulfobacterales bacterium
TTGGCCCGCGTACCAAAGCCGCTGCAGGACACCGCCATCGCCCTGGTTACCGCCGGTATCCTTTCACTTACCTTTATGGCCTTCAAGGGGATGGTTTAAGGCCGGCCTGCGACCGGCGGGTTTCTGAGGTCAGAAGTCAGAAGACAGACGATAAAAAAGAAAAGATAATATAGAAATATCTGTCTTCTGTTCTCTGTCCTCTGTCCTCTGTCCTCTGATATCTATAGAGATTGTCAAAAAAACGTTCCGTTTGCGGAAGGTTTTTTTGCTACAACCGCTTATGCCGCCATCCTTTTATTCAGAACGTATTTATGACTAGCGGTATAAATCATAGTCCTTACAAATCAGCATTCAGTCCTTTTCCATATCGTCAAGACGCGAAGGGTCGTTTCAGGAATTAAACAATATGTTGCTTTACTTTGTACTTTGCTTGTTTGGATTTTTGCTGCTTTATTTCAGTGCCGAGTGGCTCGTGAAAGGCGCTTCCAGTCTGGCGCACAGCCTGGGTGTGACACCGATTGTCATCGGCCTCACGGTGGTGGCATTCGGCACTTCAGCCCCGGAGCTGGTGGTGAGCCTGATTTCGTCAATAAAAGGCAAAAGTATGATTGCGGTCGGCAATGTGGTGGGCAGCAATATCTGCAACATCGCCCTGGTGCTGGGACTGTCGGCCCTGTTTAATCCGATTAAAAGCGATCCGTCGGTGATCAAGCGCGATATCCCCATCATGCTGGCGATTTCGCTTTATCTGCTGGTCCTTTCTTTAAATAATACCCTCGGTCGCATCGAAGGCGCCACGCTTTTTGCCGGGATCATCGCCTATACCTTCATCAATTATTATCTGGCCAAAAAGGAAACCCGGCAAGCGGGTGGCGGTGAAATGAGCGCTGCGATCGAATCCAAACTGGAAGAAATCGGTTATATTGAGTCCAGAACCAAACAGGTTATAATGGTGATCGTCGGCATTGCCGGTGTGGTGGGTGGAGCGCAGATGGTGGTCGAAAGCGCTGTTTATATTATGACGGAATTGGGGGTCAGTGAGAAATTCATCGGTCTGACCATCGTTGCCTTCGGTACCTCCCTGCCCGAGCTGGCCACGTCGGTGGTGGCTGCCATGCGGGGCGAAATGGACATCAGCATCGGCAATCTGGTCGGCAGCAATGTGTTTAATATTATGAGCGTGCTGGGCGCCGCTTCCCTGGTGCGACCGATTCCGATTCCCGGTGGTTTTATTGACAGCGGGCTGTGGATCGATTACCTGGTAATGCTGTTAACCAGCTTCCTGCCGTGGCTGCTGATGCGCCGAACCTATACGGTCGACCGTAAAGGCGGGGCGATCCTGCTGATCTGTTATGTGGTATATCTGGCGTATCTGATTATCAAGGCATAGGAAATTGGAGCGATGGAGTGTTGGAGTATCGGAGTGCTGAGCTAAACAGAATCGAGGACGAGCACGAGTACGAGAACGATAAAGCGCATAGAATTTCGTGGTTGTCGTCGTCCTCGTACCCGTCCTCGAAAATACAAAGTATCGATCATTCAGAACACGCAACACAGGAACCTCGGAACCCTGCCTGTGGGGTCGTAGCGCTAAGCGCGAAACCCTGAACCTTATAACCCTGATTCACGTATTTGTTTGATAACCTGCTCCATATCATCCGGCAACGGTGATTCAAACGCCATCCATTGACCGGTTTGCGGATGGGTAAAGCCCAGCCGCCAGGCATGCAACATCTGGCGCCTGACCGCCTTTATTAAAGGCAGGATTTTATCGGGTTGCTCGCATTGTCTCTTAATTGTTCTTTCCAATTTGCGGGGCCGATAGATCTTATCGCCTAGAATCGGGTGCTGCATGGCGGCACAATGGACCCGTATCTGGTGCGTGCGACCGGTTTTCAGCGTCAGCGTTAAAAGTGCAAACCACCGAAATTGTGTATCTACTTTCCATTGCGTTTCGGCCGTTCGACCCCTGGCGCTTTTTGTGGACATCCGCTTGCGATCCGTCGGGTGCCGGCCGATGGGCAATTTAATCGTTCCGCTTGATGATTTCAGGGTGCCATGGACCAGGGCCCGATATTGTTTCTGAACCTGCCGGGATTTAAACTGCCGGGATAGATGGGTGTGTGCCTGGTCATTTTTGGCAACCACCAGGGTGCCCGAAGTATCTTTGTCCAGTCGGTGAACGATGCCCGGCCGCAGTTCGCCGCCGATTCCCCCCAGGTCTGTGCAGTGATAAAGCAGGCCATTGACCAGCGTGCCGCCGTCGTGTCCCGCCGCCGGATGCACCACCAGCCCCGGTTGTTTGTTGACCACGACAATGTGCTCGTCTTCATACAAAATATGGAGGGCAATAGGTTCGGCTGTGAGTTCTATCGGAGTCGGCGCGGGTATGACACCTGAAATGGTATCGCTTGGTTTGATCCGGTAGCCGGGCTTTTTCGGTTGGCCATTTACAAGAAAATGCTGATTGCCGATCAATCCGGCGACAAAGGATCGCGTATAACCCGCAAGCTGAGAGGCCACAAACACATCCAGCCGTTTACCTTCATCGGATGGTCGGGCACGCAAGGTGATGGCACCATTGGCAGGCATGCATACGAACTGGTAAAGGAAGGTTAATTTTTGGCCTTAGCGGCCACAAACAGGGATTCGATTTCAGTCAATATGGTTTCTTCGTCCGTATTTTTGGCAGTTGAAAGCTCTCTGACCAGCAGAATCTGCGCGGTGTCATAAAGCTTGCGCTCGCCAAAGGATAAATCTTTGGTGAGTTTCAGCAGAAACAAATCCCTGAATACTTCAGCGACATCATACAGCGAGCCGGTTTTAATTTTATCCATATACTCGCGGTAGCGGCGATTCCAGTTCTGGTTGTCGGTGTTGGCTTCTTTTTTGGATTTCATCACCGCATAAACTTTGTTGACCTCTTTTTTAGCAATCACGTCTCTTAAGCCGACCGAAACAACATTGTTGGTCGGTATCATGATGGTCATGCCGTTCTCAATCACCTTCATGATATAAAAATCGTGCTTTTCCCCGTTGACAACACGGCTTTCGATTGCAATGATCTCCCCGACACCATGCGCCGGATAGACAGCCAGGTCTCCCACGCTGAAAGTGCGCGTGGACGTTTTATCGGGTTTTACGCTTTCTTTTTCCTTTTTTTCTGTCATATTTACACCGCTGAGCGCTTAAATTAAAAAGCGACCTCATTACTGAGGCGGCTTTTTCCAATTCACGCAATTCACGCAAATTCTACCATTTATAATAAATTTCATAGCATACCTTTGATAAACAATCAATAAAAAAGGGCTGACGCTGTTAAGCGTCAACCCTTTTCGGGTATTGAGGCGTTATAACCGGGCCGCATTACAGCAGGAAAGGCACCAGCAACAGCGCTACAACATTGAGGATTTTAATCATGGGGTTAATGGCAGGTCCGGCAGTATCCTTGTACGGGTCGCCAACGGTATCTCCGGTAACCGCCGCCTTATGGGCATCGCTGCCCTTGCCGCCCAGATGGCCGTCTTCGATATATTTTTTGGCATTATCCCAGGCCGCACCGCCAGTGGTCATGGAAATGGCAACAAAGACACCGGTGATAATACTGCCGATCAACAGGCCGCCCAGTGCAATTTTGCCCAGTAAAAAACCGACCAGTACCGGAGTGACAACCGGCAGCAGTGCCGGTACCAGCATTTCTTTCAGAGCAAACTTGGTCACGATATCGACACACCGCCCGTAATCCGGCTTGGCCGTACCTTCCATAATTCCTGGAATTTCATTGAACTGGCGACGAACCTCATCGACCACCGCTCCACCGGCTTTACCGACAGCATCCATGGCGATCGAGGCAAACAGATAGGGTAAAAGCCCACCGATGAACAGGCCGATGATCACTTTGACGTTGCTCAGGTCAAACTTTAAATCTGCGCTGCCGCCGTGCAGAACAAACTCCTGGGTATAGGCGGCAAACAGCACCAGCGCCGCCAGTCCGGCCGATCCGATGGCATAGCCTTTGGTCACAGCTTTAGTGGTGTTTCCGACCGCATCCAGCGGATCGGTAACCGCACGCACACTTTCATCCATTTCCGCCATTTCAGCAATACCGCCGGCATTGTCGGTAATCGGTCCGTAGGCATCGATGGCAATCACCATGCCGGTCATGGAGAGCATCGACATGGCGGCCATGGCAATACCGTAGAGTCCGGCAAAATAGTAGGCGATACCGATCGCGGCGCAGATGGCCAGCACCGGTGCGGCCGTGGATTGCATGCTCACACCCAGTCCGGCAATAATATTGGTGCCGTGGCCGGTGGTGGATGCATTGGCCACTTTTATCACCGGGCTGCGAATCCCCGTGTAGTATTCGGTGATGATAACGATCAAAACGGTCAGCACCAGACCCACCAGGGTGGCATAATAAATCGCCAGTGGGCTAATATTAGGAATCTCAACCATCAGCTGCCGCGTGGCAAAGAAAAAGGCAATGCCCGCCAGGATCGCAGAGCCGAACATGCCCTTGTATAAGGCACCCATGATGTATTCGCCGGAGCCCAATCTAACGAAAAACACGGCGATCATAGACGCAACGATCGAAATTGCGCCCAGCACCAGCGGAAATTCGGTGGCAATGGCGATTTCAGGATAAATCAGGTTGCCCAGCAGCATGGCCGCCACTGCCGTCACCGCATACGTTTCGAAAAGGTCGGCCGCCATACCGGCACAGTCACCTACGTTATCGCCGACGTTATCGGCAATGGTTGCCGGGTTGCGGGGGTCGTCTTCGGGAATGCCGGCTTCGACTTTACCCACCAGGTCGGCACCAACATCAGCTCCTTTGGTAAAGATGCCGCCGCCCAAACGGGCAAAGATCGAGATCAGGCTCCCGCCGAACCCGAGGGCCACCAGCGCAATGACCGCATCCCTGGTGGAAGTGCCCGCTGCAATTAAAATCGAATAATAACCGGCTACAGACGTAAGGGCCAATCCGGCAACGATCATCCCGGTTACCGAACCGCCCTTAAAGGCCATGGACAGGCCCTTGGCCAGACCTCCTTTGGCCGCTTCAGCGGTGCGCACATTGGCCAGAACCGAAACGCGCATGCCGATATATCCCGCCAGAAAAGAGGCGATGGCCCCCACTAAGAAACCGACGGCGGTTTTTACCCCCAGCGTAAAAATGATAATCGCAAAAATAATGATACCGGCGATGCCCATGCTCTTGAGCTGTCGGTTCAGGTAGGCGATCGCACCTTCCTTAATCGCATTGGCAATTTCCTGCATTTTTTCGTTTCCGGCCGGTGCGCCTTTGACCATAACCGCAATGATGATCGAAAATAACACACCTGCAGCACCCACCAGTGTACAAATTAACGGTAAATAATTCATCCTCTCCTCCATTTGAAATGTTAACGTTTAGCCTTTATTCAGCATTCTTTTCGTTAAACCGATTCATTCCGGCTTTGGGCCCTTCCGTCAGAATCGTTACCAATGCATCCCGCGCCCGATTTAAGATTCCGTCCAAAAGCGTTGATTCATCATCATAAAAGGGTCCCAATACATGATCTGAAACACTGCTTCCTGTCTCGGAACGTCCCACACCGATGCGCAGCCGCACAAAGGCGTCTTCGCCAACCGCTTGGATAATCGATTTCAGGCCCCTGTGTCCACCATGTCCTCCTTTCTCTTTTATTTTTAATCTTCCGAAAGCAAGGTCGATGTCGTCGTGAATGATGATCAAATCCTTGCTGTCTATGTTAAAATAAGCGGCCAGTTTTTGGACCGGCGAGCCACTGCGGTTCATAAAAGCCATCGGCTTGGCCAGCATAACCGCCTGGTCTTCGATGTCGCCGCGCCCGTAACGCACGTCGAACTTGTTTTTGTTGACGGAGATGCCATATTCTCCGGCGAGCTTATCGATCACCATAAACCCGGCATTATGGCGTGTTTTTTCGTATTGGGCCCCGGGGTTGCCCAGGCCGACAATCAGACGCATACGTAACAAACGGTTGTTATCCTCCCGTTTAAGAGCCGTTCAAAGCTTGAGCCGCCATGACTGTTCCGCAGGCGCCCATTGAGCGCTGCGGCATCATTTGGGGCTCTGCGGGTCGCTAATCCCCTTTGGACTCTTCGTCGGCAGGCGCCGCTTCCCCTTCAGCTGCTTCCGGGGCGCCTTCTTCAGCCACCGCTTCGCCTTCTGCCAGCTCCTCTTCCTCGACGACCACTTCTTCAACCTTGGGTGCCAGAACGGTTATGACCGTAAAATCAACGTCCTCGGGCAATTCGACATCGCCGGGTAATGCAATTTCGCTGACATGAATCGCGCCACCGATTTCGAGTTCGCTGATGTCGACCTCGACAGATTCCGGGATGGCCGTCGGCAGGCAAAAGACCTCCAGCTCTCGGCGCACAATCTGCAAAATACCGCCATCCTCGACACCCTTGGATTTGCCGGTTACGGTAACCGGGACCATGGCATTAATTTTGCGCATCAGGTCGACTTCGTAAAAATCGATATGCAGATATTGTCCGGTTACCGGGTGAGTCTGTAATTCCTTGACCATGGCGGATCGCGCGCCGCTTTGCCCGTTTTTAATCTCCAATTTCAGCAAAACCGAACCGATGCTGGCTTTTTTGGCAATCTGCTCGAATTCCTTGTTGTCAATCGATAGCATGATCGGATCGGTTTTCGGTCCGTATAATATGGCCGGGATTCGGCCCTCGCGACGCAGCACCCGCGCAGGGCCGTTGCCGGTTGTTTTTCTAACCTGTGCTTTTAAATTAATTTGCTCCAATGATGTTAC
>JASFGN010000159.1:0-6783 GCA_050123735.1 Desulfobacterales bacterium
TTGATCATGGACGAACACATCATAACGGCAGACGAGACAACCCGAACCGGTCGATCACACAGCCGGCGGCGCCTGTTTTTGAATATCGGGCTGTCGCTGGCGGTCATTGCGGCCGGTGTCATCGGTGCCGCCTATATCACCAAGACAGCGCCCAAAGCGCGCCGGCAGCCGCCTGCCAAAATAGCGCCGCTGGTTGAAGTGGCCCGGATTCAGCCCGGCATTCATAATGTTGCCGTTCAGGCAATGGGAACCGTGGTGCCGGCCAAAGAGATCGTTCTCGAATCGCGCGTATCCGGTGAAATCGTAGCGCTTCACCCTCAATTTACGGTCGGCGGCTTTTTAGAAAAAGGATCGGAAGTGTTGCGCATCGATCCGCTCGATTATGAACTGGCTGTCACGCTGGCTGAAGCCCGGGTAAAGGATTCGGAAAGCATTTTAAAAGTTGCTGAAGAAGAGGCTGCAGCGGCCGTCGAGGAATGGCAGCTGCTATACAAAAACAAATCCGAAAATGCCGAAATTCCGGCATTGGTCGCCAAAGAGCCGCAGCTGGACGCCGCCCGTGCCAAACTGGCTGCCGAGCAGGCCGATCTGCGAAAAGCCAAACTCGATCTGGACAGAACCCGAATTACGGCCCCCTTTAATGCCATCGTCCGTAAAAAATTTGTTGATATCGGCTCTCAGGTATCCGGCCAGGAGCAGCTGGCCGAGTTGACCGGCACGGATGTATACTGGATACGGGCCTCGATTCCTGTGGATCGCCTCAACTGGATCACCATTCCACGCCAGCCCGACGAAACCGGATCCAGAGTTCGTATCTTCCACCGCAACGAATATGAACGGTTCGGTACGGTCATTCAATTGCTCGGAGATCTGGAAGAGGAAGGCCGCATGGCGCGCGTCCTCATAGAGGTCGAAGATCCGCTGGGGTTAAACGAGAAGGAAAAAACGCGGCTACCGCTTTTAATCGGAGAGTATGTGCGCATCGAAATCACAGGGCAACAGTTAGACAATGTCTACCGTATCCCCCGCACCGCGCTGCGCGATAATGCCCGTATCTGGGTTGCCTCCAGCGCAGACACGCTTAAAATTCGCGAAGTGGATATCCTGTGGCGTGATAGCGAGACGGTTTTGTTCAGAGACGGCCTCCAGCCGGGCGACCGTCTGATCGTGTCAGAGCTGCCCACGCCGGTTGACGGCATGCCCGTTCAGATCGCTCGATAAGCTACGCACCTTTCTCAAGCCTTTCTACAAAGAATATGGACGCAAATGGAAGCAACCCCTGAAAAAGATAACCATCGCGGCCCGATTGCCTGGATGGCCGGCCATTCGGTGGCCGCCAACCTGCTGATGGCCATTTTCCTGATTGGCGGGCTCATCTGGGCCCTTCAGATCAAAAAGGAAGTATTTCCTGATTTTGAGCTCGACATCGTCACTATTACCGTGCCGTATCCGGGAGCCAGCCCGGAGGAGGTCGAACGGGCCATTGTCCTGGCCATAGAAGAGGCTGTAAACGGCCTCGAGGGTGTTAAGGAGGTTACCGCCACTGCCAGCGAAGGCATGGGCACGGTCAATGTGGAAATTATAGAAGGCGAAAACATCGAGCGTTTGGCCCAGGACATCAAAAACGAAGTCGACCGCATCACCTCATTTCCGGAAGAGGCCGAGGAACCCCAGGTGGTGATCGCAGAACGCCGGCGTTCCGTTATTTCGCTGGCGCTCTATGGCAATCAAAACGAATGGATCCTGCGTGAAGTGGCCGAAGATATCCGCGATTTACTGCTCCAGGACCCGGACATCACCCAGGTGGCGTTGGAAGGTGTGCGCAAATACGAAATCAGCATCGAAATTTCCCAGGCAACACTGCGGGCCTACAACCTGACCCTCGAAGAGGTTGCCGGCCGAATCGGCCGGGCATCGGTGGAATTGCCCGCCGGGGCCATCAAAACCGAAAGCGGTGATATTCTGGTGCGTATGATGGAACGTCGGGATTACGGAAAAGAATTCGGCAAAATTCCGATTATCACCGCCAATGACGGCACCCGGGTGCTGCTGGAAGATATCGCCACGATCAAAGACGGCTTCGAAGAAACGGACAATTTTGCAACATACAACAGCCAGCCGGCAGTTATGATACAGGTTTTTCGTGTCGGAGATCAGACACCGATTTCGGTCTCAGACGCCGTGCGCCGGCAAATGGAAACCATCAATCAAATTCTACCCCCCGGCCTGGCGCTGGAGGCCCGCAATGACCGATCCGAAATTTACCGCCAGCGCATGAACCTGATGCTGCGCAACGGCTACCTGGGACTCGGACTGGTGTTTATCTTACTGGCCATCTTCCTGGAGGCCCGTCTGGCTTTTTGGGTCAGCCTCGGCATACCGATTTCAATTCTGGGATCTTTTATGTTTTTGACGATCATCGGATCATCCATCAACGTCATCTCCATGTTTGCCTTTATCGTAACGCTGGGAATCGTGGTCGATGATGCTATTGTGGTCGGGGAAAACATCTATCATTACCGTCAGCGCGGGCTGGCCTGGTTTGAAGCGGCCGTGCGCGGAGCCCGCGAAATTGCGATGCCCATCACGTTCAGCGTGTTGACCAACATGGTGGCTTTTGCCCCCATGTTTTTTGTTTCCGGTTTTATGGGCAAGATTTTCATCCACATACCCTTTGTGGTCATCAGTGTTTTTGCGGTGTCGCTGATTGAAAGTCTTTTCATATTGCCCGCGCATATCGGCCATCGCCGGCGCCCCAATCCGGGGGGGCCCATCGGGTGGCTGATGATACAGCAGGCGCGCTTCAGCGAATTTTTTGGCCGCATCATTCGCACCCGTTACGGGCCGTTTCTGGATCTGGCCTTGCGCAACCGGTATCTGACGCTGTCCATCGGGCTGGCGCTGCTGATCATCACCATTGCCTACATCAAAAGCGGCCGAATGGGATTTGAGCTGTTTCCCAAGGTGGAATCCGATTACGCGCTGGCAACGGCCAAGCTACCATTCGGCACCGCGGTTCAAAAAACCGATCGCATACAGCAGCACCTGGTGCAGGCCGCCCAGGAGGTGGCTCAGGAAAACGGCGGAGACCAGCTGGTGCGCGGCATTTTGTCGGTTGTCAACGGCAACCTGGCGACAGTGCGCGTGTATCTGACCCCGCCGGATGACAGGCCGATTTCAACCGCCCAGCTGACCGAGTTTTGGCGGGAGCGCGTCGGCACGCTTTCCGGACTGGAATTTCTCAAATTCGAGTCCGATGCCGGCGGACCGGGCAGCGGTGCGGCCCTTTCGGTGGAATTGAGTCATCGTCGCATCGACGTCCTGGAAAAGGCCAGCGTGGAGCTGGCTGCTGCCCTGGGATTTTTTCCCAGCGTCGCAGACATTGACGACGGATTTTCTCCGGGCAAGCAACAGATCGATTTTCAGATCAAACCGGAGGGCCGCAGCCTGGGTCTGCGTTCCCGGGAAGTCGCCCGCCAGGTTCGACACGCCTTTTATGGTGCCGAGGCACTGCGCCAGCAACGGGGACGCAACGAAGTCAAGGTCATGGTGCGACTGCCCAAAGAAGAGCGTGTCTCGGAGTACAATCTTGAACAAATGATTCTGCGGACACCCTCGGGCACGGAGGTGCCGTTGAAAGAGGCCGTAACCATAGAGCGCGGCCGGGCCTACACCACCATCGACCGTCGAAACGGGCGCCGCATCGTAACCGTGGCTGCAGATGTCAGACCGCGTAGTAAAACAGATCAGGTGATGCAATCGCTGCAGGGCGATATCCTGCCGGATCTGCAAAAAAAATTTTCAGGCCTGACGTACAGTTTTGAAGGCCGGCAGGCTGACCGACGCGAGAGTATGCGCAGCCTGATGATCGGTCTGATGATGGCCCTGCTGGTTATCTATGCCATGCTGGCGCTGCCGTTCAACAGCTTTATCCAGCCGGCGATCATCATGCTGTGCATCCCCTTTGGCATTGTGGGCGCCGTGATCGGGCATCTGATCATGGGTTACAGCCTGAGTGTCATGAGCATGTTTGGCGTTGTGGCCCTTTCCGGGGTGGTGATCAACGACTCGCTGGTGCTGATCAATTTTTCCAATAAAAACCGCAAGGCGGGGATGACGGGACGTGAAGCCGTCCTGAGAGCCGCCATCCAACGGTTTCGGCCGATTATGTTGACCACCCTGACCACGTTCGGCGGTCTGACGCCCATGATCTTCGAAACTTCCCGTCAGGCCCGTTTTCTGATTCCGATGGCCGTTTCTTTAGGTTTTGGAATTGTCTTTGCCACGGTTATTACGCTGATCCTGGTGCCCTGTTTTTACTCGGTCGTTGAAGATTTGCGTCAGGTAGCCGGTAAAAGGGATCATTCCGTCACCGACCAGAGCCGACAGCCGGACAGGTTGATTTCCGGTTGACCCTGAGAAAACCAAAAGGAATTGATTTGACAACCGATTGACCGGTCTTACGTTTATAATATCGGAACAGGTGACGCTTCTGCAGCCTACAGACCCTCATCTGTTCTCCTCCTTAACGGGCGACTCTGACGAGCCGCCCTTTTTATTTTTTCAGTTACATTTCTTTAAGTTCCGATATAGGACCCGAAGCAAATCAAACCACACCGCCGATCTTCTGCTGCCGGGAGTGCTCTCTTAGTAAACCTGACCTGCATGGTCGGTTTTGCAAGAAGAACGCTTTGACCTGAATTGCAATTTTTTTTATCACTTTTTAAGACGGTCTTTGACTTCCACTCGGAGTTCCGGTATGCTGGGTTGAACTCCAATGGACCATAAAATCAAAAAACGTCAGCGACGCTCTGAATAGCTAATTGGTAACCGCTAAAAAAGGACCTGGAGCCATGAAAGATTTGATCCGCGATATTGCGCGCGCACTGGTTGACAACCCGGAACAGGTAACGGTCACGGAGGTGGAAGGTGGGCAGGCGTTGATATTGGAGCTTAAAGTCGCAAAAGAAGATATGGGCAAGATCATCGGCAAGCATGGCCGCACCGCCCAGGCGATTCGCACGGTACTGAATGCTGCTTCCGGAAAAGCCAAAAAACGCGTTATTCTCGAAATTCTGGAATGATCATCTCCGAACCATTTGTATACAGTGCCGGGGATCATATCGATTTGCCTGAATGGTAAAGCGGTCCCGCGACCATTCGTCAAGGAAGCGTTCCGATTGACAAAATAGTATGGGCATTCCTCCATGACAAGGGGAATGTTTTTTTTTGCCTTCAGCAAGCGATTCGACCCTGCCTTGACCGTTGCTCGGAAAAAATGCGGGCAATCGCCCCCAAAAAAATAATTAAAAATTATAATATGACTTGCATTAAAATAATTTCTCTTATAAGAATTTTTGACAGAAAACTGCACGACCCCATCGGGAAATTGGTAGATGCGATTAACGGCTAAAGTTGCCCCGAAGCTTTCTTCCCGACTCACCCGTAACAGGCTGCTGTTAGATTCAGAGAACCAGGTCCGAAAGAAGCCGGTCGGTTGAACCAGGCGAACATGAAGCCGGCGGAAAGGTTATGAATAGAATGGCGACACCCGCGCTGAAGGTCGAAGACATCCATAAAAGCTTCGGCACCATTAAAGTGCTGAGAGGCATATCCATAGAGGCCTACGAGCAGGACGTCATATCCATTTTGGGCAGCAGCGGTTCCGGCAAAAGCACGCTGCTGCGTTGCATCAACCTTCTGGAAACACCCACCTCGGGAAAAGTATACGTCAAGGGCGAACTCATTAAGATGCAAGAAATGCGTTCCGGAGAGCGCAAAGCTGCCGACCGCAAGCAGGTAGAACGCATCCGCTCCAAACTGGCGATGGTCTTCCAGCAATTTAATCTCTGGGCCCACATGACGGTTATCCAAAATGTGATGGAAGCGCCTGTCAATGTCCTGAAAGTTTCCAAAGCCGAAGCAAAAGAACGGGCTGAAAAATTATTGCAGCGGGTCGGGCTGTATGAACATCGCAACTATTACCCCGCCCATCTGTCGGGCGGCCAGATGCAACGCGCGGCCATCGCCAGAGCCCTGGCCATGCAGCCGGATATGCTGCTCTTTGATGAGCCGACCTCCGCCCTGGATCCGGAGCTGGTGGGCGAAGTGCTGAAAGTCATGCGGGATTTAGCCGAAGAGGGACGCACCATGCTGGTGGTCACGCATGAAATGGGATTTGCGCGTGACGTTTCCAGCCGGGTCATCTTTTTAGACGAGGGCCTGGTAGTGGAAAATGGGCCCCCGAAGCAGGTTTTCGAACATCCAAAGTCGGATCGCTTCCGGGAATTTTTGGTCGGCGCTTTTTAAAAGGTGCGCTAATTGTGCCGATTTTAAAAACCGTTTAGGTGAAAAATGGTACCTGCACAGACAACCCGAAATCACAACGGCGACACCTTGACGCTGTGGCGCAAAACGGGCGCTCTGTTAATGGCCGCAGTGGTCTCTCTTGCATTTCTTGCTCAGGCTGTTTCCGCTGATTGGAAGCAAATTAAAATTGCAACCGAAGGTGCTTACCCCCCGTGGAATTATTTCGATGAATCCGGCAAACTGGTCGGGTTTGAAATCGATCTGCTCAAGGATCTATGCGGGCGCATGAACCTCGAATGCGAAATCGTCACCCAGAAATGGCGCGGCATCATCGAGGGGCTCAACAAGGGCAAGTATGACGCCATTGTGGCGGCCATGTCGATCACCGCGCCGCGTAAAGAAAAGGTCACATTCTCGAGCAGTTACGCCGATACGCCCAATATATTCATCGTGCGCAAAGACAATCCCCTGGCC
>JASFGN010000160.1:0-6696 GCA_050123735.1 Desulfobacterales bacterium
GAGCTGTCCTGCATCATCGTTGAATCCGGCACACCCGGATTCAACGCCAAAGAGATGCACGGCAAGCTCATGTGGCGCGCCTCCAACACCAGTGAGCTTTATTTTGAAGATTGCCGGGTTCCCAAGGAAAACCTTCTGGGCCCCAGGGGGCAGGGTTTTCACCAAATGATGAAAACCCTGGACGGGGGCCGACTTTCGATAGCCGCCATGGGCCTTGGCGGCGCGCAGGGTTGTTTTGATATGGCCATGAAATACAGTCGGGAACGCGAGCAGTTTGGACGGCCGATTGCCACCTTTCAGGTCAATGCCTTTAAGCTGGCTGACATGGCCACCGAAATTGAATGCGCCCGCCTGCTGCTGTATAAAGCCTGCTGGCTGAACGACAACGCTTTACCCTTTGCCAAAGAGGCGGCCATGGCAAAACTGTACTGCTCTGAAGTGATGTATCGCGCTGCCAATCATGCCGTCCAGTTGCACGGCGGATACGGGTTAATGAAGGAATACGATGTCGAGCGCTTTTACAGAGACCAAAAACTTCTTGAAATCGGCGAAGGCACCTCCGAGGTCCAAAGACTGGTTATCGCCCGGTACTTAGGCGCCAAGAGCCTGTAGCCCGATATGCTGCACCAAATGGCATTCATTGAATTTCAAAAAGGAGATAAAATGCAAGACAAAATCAAAAAACCGCATTTTGACTTTGATTTTTTTGAAGATTTAACCGGCGATATACCGGTGGAACCACCCAGGAGCGTGGACGATGTTGGTGAGCGGATCCGCAAAATCCGGGAAGAAAAGGATCTGTCGTTGGACGAGATTTCCAAGATGACCGGATTCGAGGTTGATTTTTTAGCGAAAATCGAAACTAAGGAGCTGCAGCCCCAGCTGGGTACGGTGATCAAACTGTCAAAGGCCTTAGACAGCGCCTTTGGTCGTCTGGTTTCCGGCGTCGGTGACAAACTCTACGCGATTACGCGCAAAGGCGAGCGCCGCACCATTTCACGGTCCACTTCCCATAAGAGCCGGAAGCAAATCTATACCTACAAAAGCCTGGCGCCGGATGTAAAGGGGCGACACATGGAGGCTTTTCTGGTTCAGCTCGAAGAGGATCCCGACAAGGAAATATCCCTGCACGAGGGCGAAGAATTTATATTTGTGCTCGATGGGGAAGTGATCTTGGAGATCGGGGATGATCACTACGAGCTCGAGCCGGGCGACAGCGCCTACTATCTATCGACGACCGCCCACCACATTGCCGCTAAAAAAGGAAAAGCGACCATTGTGGCGGTCATGTACGAGGCCTGATCCGCGCAACCCAACAAAAAGCTTGCAAAATTCGTTTCACCATTGGTTTAGATAAATAACACAAACAATTCAAGGCGCTTATAATCGATCCTTATGTTTGCCAACGGTCAGGTGGGCACCATGCCCCTGGGCCGTTTTTTTTGGGGCGGCGTATTGGATTTTGATGAGAACTTGTTACCTTGCATATGAAAGCCTCGGGCTCGTGCAAAATCCAGGTGTCATAAAACGCATTTCCGCGCCACAAAGCGACGAATGAGGCGCTTTGCGTTTTGACAAATCTAATTTGGCCATTATATCTTTATATCTGGAACGTGTTTATGACAAGCGGTATAAACGAAATGTTCAAGGGAGAAATAACGGATGCGTTTCATGCAATATTTTAAACCGGGCTTCCTGTTTCTGGTTTTAGCTGCAAGCGCCTGTGTGGCATCGGCTTCAACCGTCGATCTTCAGCTTGATGTCAAAGAATTTCAGCTTGAAAACGGTATGCTGTTTTTAGTGGTCGAACGGCCGGCGACACCCCAGGTGGCCGCCAGACTGGCCATCCGCGCCGGATCAGCACTTGAAGAAACCGGCCGGACCGGCATTGCCCATTTGCTGGAACACATGATGTTTAAAGGAACCCAGAATTTCGGTACCCTGGATGTCGTTAAAGACGCCAAACTGCAGCAGCAGATTGAGGCCGCCTATCAGAGCATTCTCAACGAACAGCAAAAACGGACACCTGATCTAAAATTGATCCGGGAGAAACAGGCCGAGATGGAAAAATTACGCGCAGAAGTCCAAAAGATGTATGTGCCCCAGGCCTTTTCTTCCCAGCTGGGCAAAAACGGGGCGGTCGGCATCAATGCGTTTACGACCAAGGACCAGACGCAGTATATCACCTCGGTTCCATCGGATATGCTGGAGCAGTGGTTTTCGATTGTCAGCGAACAGATTTTTGAACCGTCCTGGCGCGAATTTTATGTTGAAAAAGAGGTGGTTCAGCGCGAGTGGGCCTTTCGCTACATCAATGACCCCGGCGGCGCTGCCTGGCTGGATCTGGATGCCACGGCCTATACCGCCCATCCGTATCGCAATCCCACCATCGGTTGGAAAAGCGATATGGAAAAATACAGTACCCAGGATGCCATTGAATTTCATCAGCGCTATTACAACCCTGCCAATGCGGTTTGCGTTCTGGTCGGCGATGTAACCCTCGCCCGGGCCAAGCAACTGGCCGAAACGTATTTTGCGCGCTATCCGGCCGGGAAAAGAGCCCCCGAAACGGTGACGCGGGAACCTCCGCAGCAGGGTCCGCGCAAAAATATTCGCTTTCTAAAGGGCGCGCGGACGCCGCTGGTCAGAATCGGGTATCACGGCGCCCGCATGGGGACACCGGATTTTTACGCGCTGGATGCCATGATCATGGTCCTGAGCCACGGGCGCGGCGCCCGCATGAAGCAAAATATTATCAACCAGGGTCTGGCCGTAGAAGCCTGGGCCTATAATCCGGATAACCGCTATGGCGGTATGCTCATCGTCGGCGGATCCCCCAATGAACCCGAGGCCCTAAAAAAGGCATCCGGCCAGCTCGCTGAGGATCAGCAGCGAAAAGCCTACCTGGCTGCCTGTGAAGATCTTGAGGCCCTGCTGGTTGCTGAAGTTGAAAAATTTAAAACCGAAGCAGTATCGGACCGCGAACTGGCGCGCATCAAAAAACTCAACCGGCGCGATTTTTTGGATCGCATGCGCAGCAATGAAAGTCTGGCCGGCACGCTGGCAACCCTCGAGGTCCAGGTCGGTTGGCGCTACCTGCAAGACTATCTGGCGCAAATCGATGCCGTTACACCCGCAGACATTCAAAAAGCGGCCCAAAAATATGGTCGCTCCGACAAAAAAAACGTGGTTTATGTGATACCCGGCGGTCAGCCGGATAAACCACCCGCGCAGTATGCTGAAGTTCGAAATATCAGCAGCAGCGCAGCCGCAAATCTGACCTATCAGGGCGATTTTAAAAACAGATCCAAATATCCCACCCCCGTGGGCTGGACGCATCCGCTTTCCTTCAGGCGCGACCCGCAAAAAATAACATACCCCCGGGCCGAAACGTTTGAGGTTGAAAATGTCAAAGTATTTTACCTGTCCGACACCGAGCTACCTTTAATCGATCTGACGATCCTGCTAAAGGCCGGTTCGGTTGATCTGGACACGTCCAAGACGGGTCTGGCCGACGTTTTCAACGACGTCATCGTGCGCGGGGGCACGCAGGATCTGTCGCCCGGCGAGCTGGCAATGGTACTGGACGAGAATGCCATTCAGCTGGGTGTATCGGTGGACGAAGAGCAGACAGCGGTGCGTCTGTCGGTGATGAAGGCGGACTGGGAAAAAGGCCTGGCGATTTTACAGGCGGTGCTGACCCGACCCCGCTTTGATCCCGGTGTCCTGCAGGTTGCCAAAAACCGGGAACGCGTCGCGCTCAAGCGACAGGGTGAGGATGCCATGTCGGTGGCCATGCGCGAGAGCGACATCTGGCACTTCAAAGATCATCCGTACGGCCGGGATCCACTCGCAGGTCTGCAAACCATTGCGGACATTTCAGCGCAGGATCTGAGCAACTTTTTAAAGCGCTATTTTGTGCCTGAAAACATGACCATTGCAATTGCCGGTGATATCGATAAAGAAAACATCATTTCCGGTATGGGTCGCTTTTTAAAGGCTTTTCCGAAATCACCGGCACCGCAGCGTAATTTAAAAGATCCGGCCAGGACGCCTCCGGTCGTGGCTCTGATCGACAAACCCGGTCAGGTTCAGTCCCAGGTGATTATGAGCCTGCCGAGTTTAAAGCGTTCCCACCCGGATTTCTGGAAGGCCAGTCTGATGATGAACATATTCGGCGGCAGTGATTCGCTGATGTACAAGCGTTTGCGCGATGATCTGGGCCTGGTCTACTCAGCCGGCTTTTACCAGACATACAAATGGCAGGCCGGTCAACTGATAGGCTACATCGGGTGCAAAGGTGATCAGACCACGGCGGCCATTTCCGAAACACTGAAATTGATGGATGCGCTGCGCGAGTCGATTCCTGAAACAGAGCTGGAGTTAAAGCGGCTGGATGCCCTCAACAGCTTTGTGTTCAACGTGGATACCAAATCAGAGCTGGTGGATGTTTACGGGCGTTACCATTTACGGCAGGAGCCGCTCGATACACTCGAAAGAATTCAGGACGCTTTTATGGACACCACCAAAGATGACCTGCAGCGGCTGGCCCGTGAGCTGCTGGACCCCCGAAAAATTCAAATTTTTGTCGTGGGAGATAAAAGCATCACCGTGCAGTCGCCAGACGGCCGGCAAATGACACTGGCAGAAGACCTCAAACGGCTGGCGCGCAGCCGCGATTTGTCCTTTCAGGAGATTCAGTTGCGATAAATTAGGGTATCATGTTTTGGAGTTTGCTGACAACGTTTTCCAGTATCCGCTTTCTCAGCACCATCCCGTGCCGGATTATCGGATGCTTTTGATAAAACTCCACCTTTTTATTGATGCGATTTTGGTTTCTGATTGCACCACGGGTGCCCGCCTTCACCGGCCTGCCGTTTTGTCGCCGTACCTTGAATTGCCAAAACCCGTATCTATATTTAGTGGGAAAAATCGTACGCATCTCCTCTCAGACAGGAGTGTGGAAGGGGCCGTGGCGAATGGACGCACATTTGAAACATCTACTCAAGTTGATCAACGCTGAAGCGGAACCTGCCGATAACCAGGACGAATCGGACCGCAGGCCGGCAAGCGATGCCGATATGGAACTGCTGGACGCTTATTCCCGGGCGGTGGTTTCGGTGGTGGACGTGGAAAGTGTCGATGACCTGCATCGTTTTCTGGCAGAATGGCCTATGGGACGGCCGGTTGAAATTGATGTTATTCGCGATCAACGGCATCAGATACTGGAGGTCACACCCCAGGAGGCTGTAGTTTAATGGCAGCTGATCGATTACAGGTCAAACAGTTTCGTTACGCCAGCGATAATCTGGGCTATCTGATCCACGGTCAAAAATCTGCTGTGGCTGTCGACGGGGGCGCTGTCGATGCGATGCTCGATTTTATCGACGCAAACCGAATACGCTTGGACTATGTGACCCAAACCCACACGCACCCGGATCATATGGTTGGCCACCAGCCGCTGATGGATCGCACCGGTGCCGCTCATCTGGATTCACAGGCCTTGAGCGATACAAAAGAGCTGGTTCTGGAAGGTCAAAAAATCCAGGTATATCAGACACCCGGTCATACGAAGGACTCGGTTGTGTTTTATGCGGCGAATGCCCTTTTAACCGGCGATACGCTCTTTAACGGTAATGTGGGCAGCTGCTTTTCCGGCGGCATGCGACCGTTTTTCGAATCCATTAAACGGATCATGGCTTTTCCCATTCAAACCCGCATCTATGCCGGCCACGATTATGTCACCTATTCAATGAAGGTGGCCAAATTGATTGAGCCGTTAAATTCAGATATTGATCTCTTCCAAAAGAAATACGATCCCAACTGCGTATGCTCGAGTCTGGAGGAAGAGCGCAAAATCAATCCCTTTTTAAGATTCAATCAGCCCGCGATCATATCCGTCTTGAAAGCAAATGCACTTCCCCACGCAACCGAATACGAGCGCTGGGTGTCCGTTATGTCTTTGCCCTAAAACACATGTCCAGGTGCAGCGTGCAAATTCCACAGCTGAAAATTCGGTATCCGCTCACGTCGCTTCCATGCCCCGCAAGGCGGGATTTTGCGTCGATATAGGACATTTAATTCATGCTCTCCCCAATTTATGCCGATAACTATAAGATACGGCATGCCTTGTGCGGTATGGCATCTTTACACGGGTTCTTTGGTTTTTAAGAATTAGAAATTGGCCAAATTTTATAAATTATCTTATACTTAATATATTTGTAACGGTAGTGGTGGCACACAGCGGGAGTTACCTGTGAGATTACTGACGCGATCGGATTTTGACGGCTCTGTCTGTACGGCGATTCTGGAAGAGCTTGGAATTGTCGATGACATCCTCTATGTGCATCCCAAGGACTTGCAGGACAACAAAATTACCGTCACTGAAAATGATATTCTGGCAAATGTACCCTATGTAAAAGGTTGCGGACTGTGGTTTGATCATCATTCCAGCGAGCAGGAGCGTCTGCAGCTGAACGGCCAGTTTAAAGGTGCCAGCAAAAAAGCGCCCAGCGCAGCACAGGTGGTTTATGATTACTACCGGCAGCATAAAGAATATGCGGATAAATTGGCTAAATTTAATAAACTGATTGAAATTGCCGGTAAAGCCGATTCGGCCAAATTTACGCGAGAGGAAATTCTTCATCCAGAGGGATGGACGATGCTGGCTTTTATCTCCGACCCACGCACCGGCCT
>JASFGN010000161.1:0-6658 GCA_050123735.1 Desulfobacterales bacterium
GCTGCAAACAGGCCAACAATACGACCTTTAGATATGACGGCGATGCGATCGCTGAGAGCCATCAGCTCGTCCAAATCCTCGGATACCAGCAGAACGGCGGTGCCGGATTCGCGCAGCCGCATCAGCAGCTGCCAGGTATGATCGATGGCTTTGGCATCCAGGCCCTGGGCCGGATAAACCGCCACCAGGCATTGCGGTATGCGCCAGGTCTCACGGCCCAGAATCAGGCGCTGGATGTTTCCGCCTGAAAGGATGCGAGCCGGGGTCTTCCACAGATCGGAAACCAGGGCCCCGAATCGCGTCACGATCTCTTTGGTGTGTCCGGTGATATAGTATTTGTTGATAAAGGTGCCTTTTGAAAACGGCGGCACACGGATATCTTTGAGGACGACATTTTCTGCGGTGGTCATCGGCTCCACCACCCCCATGGCGCGTCTTTTTTCCGGAATATGGGCCACGCCGGCATTGATGATTTTCCGCGGCGTCTGATTGGTAAAATCTTTTCCGCCGATGAACACCTGGCCGCCGGTGGCCTTGCGCATGCCCGTGACGACCTCGGCCAGCTCACTCTGGCCGTTTCCGGAGATCCCCGCAAAGCCCAATATTTCACCCTGCCGGATCGAAAAGGAGACCCCCTGTAAAGCCGGCTCCCGGTCCGCCGCCAGGGCTTTAAGATTTCTGACATCCAGAACGATCGTATCGGATTTAACCGCTTGGCGTTCAAGATGGACCGGCGTGTGCTCACCAAACATAAGTTTGACCAGCTCGTTCTTGTCGGTTTGCGCCGTGGGCCGGGTCCCGGTAGATTTGCCGAGGCGCAAAACGGTCACCCGATCACCGACTTCCAGAGCTTCTTCGATTTTGTGAGTGATAAACAAAATCCCATAGCCCCGCCGGGCCATGTTTTCCAGGGCCTCGAAAAGGCGCGCGGCATCAGCTGAGATCAAAGAGGTGGGTTCATCTAAAATCAGAATTTGCGGGTTATGGTAGAGGACTTTGATGATCTCGGCCCTTTGCTGTTCGCCGGCTGAAAGATCTTCGACTTTGGCCAACGGGTCCACGGACAGTCGGTACGTTTCCGAAAGCTCCCGCACCTTTGCCTCAACTTCCGGCAGGGGAAAAGAAAAATCGGAACCCGGCAGACCCAGGGCAATATTTTGCGCCACCGTAAATGGCTTGACCAGCGCCAGCTCCTGGTGAACCATGCCGATGCCGTGGCGGATACCGTCGGCCGGCGATT
Organism: Desulfobacterales bacterium; assembly: GCA_050123735.1. GTDB lineage: Bacteria > Desulfobacterota > Desulfobacteria > Desulfobacterales > JAHEIW01 > JAHEIW01. Next base: position 1,241 of record JASFGN010000161.1, read on the forward strand.
TCAAGCTCACCGGCCGCCCTCTGACATAAATCTGTCCTTCAGACAGGGAGTAAAAGCCCGAAAGGCAGTTGGCAATGACGGTTTTGCCGGCACCATTTTCTCCGAGCAGGGTGTGGATTTCACCGGCCTGGATATCGATATCGATGTGATCCAGGATCAGATGCTGCCACACACCGGGAAACCCCTTGCACAGGCCCTTGCCTTCAAGCAGTTTCTCGCTGTTATTCTGTGACGGTGTGCCTTTTGGATTCAAGATGGCGCTTCCTCATATTTTATTCGCGCTGATAGGGAATACCCATGGCCGCCGGAAATTTGGCGCGACCGATAACCCCTGCGACGACCAGAAGCGTGACCGCATAGGGGGCCATGGCAATAAACTGCCAGGGAATGATTTTTTGAACCGCCGGCATGGTGGCCACCCAAACCGCCAGGTTGTCAAAAAAGCCGAATATGAAGCCGCCAAGCAAAACCAGCAGCGGGTTAAGCCCGCTGAAGACGACGGTAGCCAAAGCAATAAAGCCGCGACCGGCCGAGATCTCCTTGGTGACCGAGCCCAACCAGTCTATGCTCAGATAGGCCCCGGCCAGCCCGGCCAGCGAAGCGCCTGCGGCCGTCGCCAGCAGCCGCAGCAAATGGATTCTGATGCCGGCCACATCGGCGGCCTGCGGGTTTTCGCCCACAGCCCTTATCTTCAGGCCCAGTTTGGTGCGAAAAAGCAACAGATAAATTAAAACCGGCAATGCAATGGCCACGAATATCATGGGGCTCAAATCCCCGAAAGGGGTGGCAATGTTTGCCAGCTGGTGCTCGGCGGCCAAGGCATGATGCCCGGGTACGCCCAGGTGGATCAACCAGAACGCCACCAGGCCGGCGGCGAACAGATTGATGCCCACCCCGGCGATCAGCTGGACGCCTTTAAAATAGGTGCACACCGCTGCGAAAATGAGGCCGATCACAAATCCGGTTCCCAGACCGACCAGCAGACCCGCCATCGGCCCGCCGGCTTCCGCCCCCAGCGCTCCGGTCATGGCACTGATTAGGATGATGCCTTCAAGGCCGATATTGAACAGGCCCGCCGATTCACCGACCACCTCGCCGGAAGCCGTCAGGGTAATGGGAACCATGGCATGTAATGATCCCAGTAGAATCCCACCAGCATATTCAAAGTTCATCGCTATCTCCGGTTTTAGGGGCGCTTTGCCCGAAAATTAAGTGAAGGCGCTAATTTGCGCAACCAGGAAAATAATTTGACCAGCTCAGGGATAGCCAAAAACAAAACGACCATTCCCTCCACCACCCGGACCAGCTCCAGGGGAACACTTGCCAGCATCTGCATCATTCTGCCCCCGGCCAGCAGTCCGCCAAAAAAGACGGCCGCAAAGATGATCCCGATCGGATGGTTCCTTCCAATCATGGCCACCGCCAGGCCTTCAAAGCCCAGCCCTTTAATGGACGGCATGCCGCCGTAAATCGCGTAAACCGGCGGGCGTCCCATGACATGGACCGCACCCGCCAGACCGGCGGTGAGCCCACCGGTGATGAAAACAAAGACAATTATTTTCCACTCTTCGATGCCCGCGTAGGCGGCTGCCAGCGGATTATACCCGGTGGCGCGGACATCGAATCCAATGACCGTTCGCCACAATACCAGGTAGACGATGATGGCGGTAAAAACGGCAATGAAGATGCCGTAACTGAGGCTTGTCCCCGGCACGAGCAATGGCAGGCGGTTCGATTCGATGATGCTGACCGTTTTTTCGGCCCTTTGGGGGTCGACCAGAATCTCGGTAATCAGATAAAAGCACAAAAATTGAGATATCCAGTTGAGCATGATGGTTGAAATCACCTCATGCACGCCGCGGGAGGCCTTTAATAAAGCAGCCGGCAAACTCCAGAGGGCCCCCGCCAGGACCGCGATCATCATGCTCAGGGCAAGGCCGATGGCCCCCGGCAGATGAAAATAGCTGACCGCCACCGCGGCCAGGGCCCCCACATAAAGCTGGCCTTCAGCGCCGATGTTGAACATCCCGCCCCGAAACCCAATGGCAAAGGTCAGGGCCGTGAGGATCAGCGGTGTGGCGTTGGCTAAAGATTCCGAAATGCTGTACAGATCACCAAAGGCGCCGTTGAACAGGGCGCGGTAGGCCGCAAGCGGATCATAACCGTAGAGCCTGATAATCACTGCGCCGACCGCAAATCCAATGCCCCCCGCAATAAGGGTTTTGGTCAACTCATCGATGCCTGCCGGGTATCGCATGCTTCTCTCCGGAAACGAAAATGGCCGCCTGCCAGCCCGACGCATGCCGACGGCTAAAAAACGAGGGGGAGGCACGATGCATGCGGTCCCCCTCCTTGACGATCGATGCTACCGGGTCAGCGGATACGTTGATCGCACCGCTTTCATTTCATCCAGGCTGTTGGCATTCGGGACGGTGATTTGCCCTATGATGATCTGCTTTTCCAGATCCGCCACGGCCTCCCAGATCCAGGCCGGAATCTGGGCGCGCATCGTTTTCCAGTTTTCAACGATCTTGGTCTTATCGGCAGCGCTTATTTTTCCGGCACCGATGCCAAATTCCATGAAGGTCAAAAGCTCGGGTTCTCTGCTCATCGCCACGCCCTGGTCACCGAGGCCCATCACTGCCAGCCCCGGTTTAAAGGTGCCTTTGACCACAGCCTCGACGGTGTTATAACAGGCATTGTCCACCCGTTTGAGCATACTGGCTAAAACCCGGTGCCCATCGCCCATCCAATCCTGATTGGCGTCCACCCCGATCATAAAGGGCGGTCCGGCTTCCTTGCCTTTGGCCTTTATGGCTTCGGTGATGGCCTGAAGATCGCCAATTCCCAGAGGCCCGGCAACATTGTAAATCAGGCCGGCCTGCTGGGCCAGCATGGCCCCGGTGGCTTCCTTGCCCTTGGCGATGTCACTGAAAGTTCCGGTATAGGTATACAGCAAGCCAATCTGCGGGTCTTTGCCGGTCTGTTTGGCCACCCTTTTATTGCCCCAATCAATACCGAAGCGATACCCCGCTTCAAAGTGGAACAACACCGGAATCTCGATGCCAAGCACCGCTCCCACATTGGGGTAGCCATAGTGCGCTGCGGCCATGGCTGCCAGGGCGCCGACAAGAGCCGATCCTTCATTTTCCCTGAAAACAATCGACATCACATTGGGGGACTCAACAACGGAGTCGATAATCATAAATTTTTGTTCGGGAAACTCCTTGGCGGCGGTGGCGATGGCATCGGTCAGCAAAAATCCGACCGCAATGATCAGATCAAAGGAGCGCGAGCGGGCCGCGTTGCGAATATTGGGAAGGTAATCGGCAGCGGTGGCACTCTGAATGCTCACCATTTCCAGGCCGAAATCGGCTGCTGCCTTTTCGGTTCCCTTGAAACTCATATCATTGAAGGAAAGATCTCCCCTCCCACCGACATCACTGACGAGGGCGACCTTACCTTTGGACGCGGCCTGGGCCATATCCGGTGCGATCATCAGCCCGACGATCAGCACCGCTGCCATTAAGATGGTAACGATCAAATTTGGACGGTTTTTCATTTTGAGTCCTCCTTTCGCGATTAGCGTAAATCATCAAGGGCGTGTGAACCAAACCTCCTTTCTTTGTTTTGGCAGTTAAGGGTATCTGAATGCTTGGTTTGGTGTTCGGTCGAAACCGTCTATGCCGCTTGTCATACATACGTTCCGGATAAAAGGATGGCGGCATAAGCGCTTGCAGCAAAAAAATCCTCCGCAAAAGGAACGTTTTATAGACAACCGCTATCTATCAACAGCGAGTCGGCTGGTAAGAATATCCGGGCAGGCCTTCGGCCAACGTCAAAATGGCTGCATAAAAGCAAATCGACACGAATTGACTGACAACCTGTCAAAATGAGATAAAGATGATAACGGGTAAGTGTGGTCTAGTGTTGTGTCCCGGAAATATTGTAAACTATTTCCGGGACGGCACGCTAGAACCTATGTCAAAAAGTGGGTTCGATGTCAAGATTTCAGAATAATCTCTCCATTTGGAAGAATAACGATTACGGATTATTCAATTGCTATCAATAGCGAAAGTTGGTAGGTGTTGCACGAGGCGGATTTCTTTGATCCATATTCTACAGGCGCGACGATAAGCTCCGGACACCGGGTCCAAAAAGGATATGATCGATGAATGTCTATGAGCTCATCAAAAGGAAAAGAGATGGGCTGCAGCTGTCCAAAAAGGAAATCGGATTCCTGATCGATGGCATGCTCAGCGGCGCTATTCCCGATTACCAGATGGCGGCATTTCTAATGGCCGTCTACTTCAGTGGCATGAGCGCCCGCGAATGCTCCGATCTCACGATGGCGATGACCCAGTCCGGCGAGCAGGTCGATCTGTCCGGCATCAGGGGTTTTAAAGTTGATAAACATTCCACCGGCGGTGTCGGGGATACCACCACCCTGGTGCTGGCACCGCTGGTTGCGGCCAGCGGGGGCATCGTTGCCAAAATGACCGGCCGTGAGCTGGGCCACACCGGCGGCACGGTCGACAAGCTGGAATCCATCCCCGGTATGCGGGTGGCGCTCGATAAGGATGAATTTGTCGATGTGGTCAACCGGGTTCACGTGAGTCTGATCTCCCAGACCGCCCGTCTGGCACCGGCCGACCAACAGCTGTATGCACTGCGAAACGTGACCGCCACAGTGGATTCCGTTCCGCTGATTGCGGCTTCGATCATGAGCAAGAAGCTGGCGGCCGGTTCCGATGGCATTGTGCTGGATGTCAAAACCGGCCAGGGGGCATTCATGCAAAAATATGAGGACGCCTTGGAACTGGCCAGGACCATGGTGAACATCGGGGAGGACGCCGGCCGGCGGATGGTGGCGCTGGTCACCGCCATGCAGCAGCCGCTGGGCCGTGCCATCGGCAATGCCATCGAAGTTGTAGAAGCCATCGATACGCTTGCCGGCAACGGTCCGCCTGATCTGGTTGCGCTGGTCACCGAGCTGGGCGGCGAAATGCTGCTGATGTCCGGTGTTGCCGCCACCCGAGAAGCAGCCAGATCGATTATCGCTGAAAATCTGGCAAACCGCAAAGGTCTGGCCAAGCTGGCGGAGCTGATTGCCGCGCAGGGCGGCGACCGGTCCGTCGTCGACCATCCGGATCTGCTGCCACAGCCCCGGATGAAGCTCGAGATTCCTTCAGAAACATCCGGGTACGTGGCCGCCATTGACGCCTTTGAGGTCGGTCTGGCATCAAGAATCTTAGGAGCCGGACGGACCACAAAGGATGGGCGCATCGATCCGTCGATCGGCATTTACCTGAACAAGAAAATCGGGGACAGCGTCAAAACAGGTGAGACCCTGGCCGTATTGCATTCTGACGGCGATAATCAAAAGATCAAAGCCGCCGGAGATAAATCTTTGAAGGC
>JASFGN010000162.1:0-6655 GCA_050123735.1 Desulfobacterales bacterium
TTGAATATCTGGGCTATGGAACCCAGCGATTTGCGCGACAGCATTTTTATTTCTTCCATGAGCTGAGGCGACAAATTTTTCAGGGTTTCACTGGACTGAAGGTGAAACATGTTGATAATGATCAACGGATCAAATTCATACACGTCGTACATTGCATCCACAAGAGACTTTAACTTTTGCTCGGGCCCGGAATCCTTTTCTTCATTGACATGTTCAACCCGAATTAAAAGGTATTGGAGAATCCGAAGTGACAAAGAAGCATACAACTCTTCCTTGTTTTTGAAATACAGATATAATGTACCCGGGCTGAGTTCAGCTTCCTGAGCGATGTCTTCCATGGTGGCCTTGTTGAAACCTTTGTCGGAGAAAACGCGTTTGGCGGCAACCATAATCTGTTGCCGGCGCCTTTCTTTTTCCCTTTCTTTCCTTTCCTGGATTCCCATAGCTCAGACCCTTCATGAATAATATTTATTTATAATATGACTATATAATTAGTATTTATTATTTAGTCAAGTAAAATATTTAGAGCCGCGAATGCGCAATAATGTCAGATGTTTTTCTATTATCCTATAATCATTATAATTACGGATTATTGCCAAATAAGATAAAACCCATAAATAATCGGAAATTGAAAGACATTCATAAAATTTATGATAACTTAGCGAGTCTTGCTCATCCTGGGGGATACAGGATTTGAAAGGGTATTGAGGCTGGTGGCCCCCCCGATTGCCGGTACCCGTAAGTGTACGCCTCATATACCCTGACAGGAATATTGGGTGCTGCAATAAACACTTGCCTGTATGGTGATTTAATGCCATTGTGCTTAGCAACCGCAAATGGAGGAACGATGAAGAAAAAATTAAAATCCAGTGCCCGGAAAGTGCAGGAAGCCTTAGATGCCCATAACCTGAGCTGCGAAGTTGTTCAGATGACAGATACCACGCGCAGTGCTTCAGATGCTGCACGGGCTGTCGGATGTCAGGTGGGACAGATTGTAAAATCGCTTATTTTTGAGGGCCAGCAGTCCCATCAACCCATTTTGGTAGCTGCCAGCGGAGCCAACCGGGTAAATGAGCGGGCCATTGAGAAATCTGTGTCTGAGCCTGTCAAAATGGCAAAACCCGACTATGTGCGCCAGATGACCGGTTTTGCCATCGGCGGTGTACCGCCGGTCGGGCATGACCACCCGCTTAAAATTTTTATTGATGAAGATCTACTGCAGTACGATGAGATTTGGGCTGCTGCCGGTACACCTCACGCTGTTTTCAAATTGACCCCCGAAGATCTCAAAATGATCACCAGCGGCAAGATCATATCGGTTAAATGAATTTATTCTCATTAATTTTCATGCAAAATTCAGGTATTAGCCGATGGCCACCTGGATAACATCCTGCCTGGCGCTCACCCGCTGAATGGTCACCTGAATCAAATCTTCCGGCCTTAATTCAATACCGCCGGATATCGGCAAATCGCACTCCAGCATATACTGTGTTAAAAGGATCTGATAATTTCTGCGGGCCTTATGCAGGACAATGGCCTCTTCTTTTTGCCCGATTTGATTTTCCAGATATTTTAGTAGCCAATACCGATGGCGTGTGTATTGAAGGCGGCCCACAAGGCTCATCGGCAGCTCGAGGGATTTTATAATATCCGCAATTTGATCCGTGCGATAGGCCGTTTCCAATCCCAGCGATGCCCGGATCTGGCGCTGATTGACCAAATCCGAATATTTTCGGATAGGAGAAGTTGCGGTGATGTATGCATCCAATCCCAATCCCGAATGCCAATCGGGCTTGGTGCTCAATATGAAACGGCTGAGAAGCCGGCGTTGCATCCAGTTTTGAAAAAGGGTACCGGCACCGTCTTTATACAGCCGTTCCCGGGGCTTGTGTTGAGATCTGAAAATGGCCGGTAACTGACGCTTTTTTAAATGATTTGCCATTAACCCGTTGGCCATGATCATGAGCTCTGAAACCAGCATCCTGCCCGGACTCTCCCGGTTTACCTGATTAACAGAAACCTCCTGGTTTTCATTGACCCAGATACTGATCTCGGGCACCGTAATCTGTATGGCCCCCTCATCCAGCCTTTTCTGGCGATATTTTTTGGCAATATCCTGCAAAATGCGCATCTGTGGCATTTCATCCACGGAATTATTGACATCGTAATAGGTCAGCTGATGCTTGACTTTAATCAGGCTCTGCAAGATCTCAGTGCTCACAACTTCAGCCTGCGCGCTCAAATCGATCATAATGCTGATGGCCGGACGCAATTCGCCGGCTTTCAGGCTGCAGAGCCCTTCTGCCAGATCCGACGGCAGCATCGATATTTTTTGGTCCGGCATATAAATGGAGCTGCCGCGCACGCTTGCTTCTTGATCAATAACATCATTTTTGGGGATGAAGTGACCGACATCGACAATGTGAACGCCCAGCCGAAAAGTATCACCTGTTTCTTCAATGCTGATGGCATCATCAAAATCCAGCGTTCCCTGGCCATCGATGGTCATCAGCGACAGGTGGGTCAGATCACGGCGCTCAGCAGCAGCCCCCATCGGGTTTGAACTGACAATCTGCGCCGTACGGGTTAAAACCTTTTCATTAAAATCAGCCGATATCTCGCAGCGCAGCAGCTCAAGGTTTTCATTTTCATCAAACACACCCAATCGCACAAGGACCCGAAATAGATCCTGAAGACTTTCAACAGCGGCTCTGGACAGTATCTTCCTGGCAATCGTATCGTCTTTACTTTCTTTGCCGAAAAGATAGTATGACTTCAGGATTTCAATAGACTTCTGAACAGGGGTTGTAACCGAATCCGGATCAATGGGCCCGGTTGAATTCAACACGTTTTTAAGCCAGCTACCACCGGCTTCAGTCAGCTCCTGCTTGCGTTGCGCCTCTTTTCGCTGGGCTGAGAGCAATTCGACCTGTTTTTCTGAATTGGGCCGGAACCCGTCCGGATTAAATTTAAAATAGAGCCGATCATTAAACAGGGCCCGCATGACAGCCGCTTCGTGATCTCCTGATGCACTTTCAGGAAAGCAAAATTCGGTCATGGTCGCCAGGTCGATCCAGTTTTGTTCGGTATTCAGTACTTCCCATAGATCGCGGATATCAATATTATTGATTAATTCTTCCCGCCTACGGACAACTTCTTTCAAGGCCTCGACCATCCGATCTCTTCCCAGGGTAAGATCAAGGCGCATTTTGTCCCTGTGCAGCAGTCGCTTACGGGAAAGGTTGACCTCTCGATTGTTTTCAGTTAACAACCGTAGCCGCTGGTTCTTGACTTCAAGGATGACCGCACACATTATTTTCTGGCGGTCTATATATTCGACGATACACCCTGATTCCATAAAAATTACAATAACAACCGGCTTTAATGAAGTCAACGCAAGAAAGAATTCTGTTTATTTTCAATTTGTTATAAAAAATCAGCAGGTTGAAGCACGACCCCATGAAATCCGTAGCTCTGATCAAGCCCTACCTTAAAGAAAATCGCCTGAAAATCGCAGTTGGCCTGCTCAGCTTAATTGTGGTTGACGTGCTGCAGCTTTTCATACCGCGCATCATCAAGTGGTCGGTTGATGGCCTGACCGCTTTACAAATCGAAACAGGCCAATTATTGCTGTACGCAACGTACATGGCCGTTATTGCCATATGGATTGGCGGTTTTCGATATGTCTGGCGTCTGTGTCTGCTGGGCACATCAAGGCGCGTTGAGGAAGGTTTGCGCAACCGCCTGTTTGCCCATATTCAGACCCTTTCGGCGTCCTTTTTTGATCGCACCCAGACCGGCGATCTAATGGCGCATGCCACCAATGATATTCAGCAGGTTCGCATGGCAACCGGCATGGGTCTGGTCGCCTTGAATGATGCCATCGTGCTGGGTGCCGCCGCCATCGGCTTTATGCTTTATATCAACGTCACCCTGACGCTTTTTGTATTGATCCCGATGCCGCTGATTACCATCAGTACGAAATTTTTCAGCAAACAAATGCACCAGCGCTATCAACGCGTTCAGGCCACTTTCTCGGACCTGACCGAGGTCATTCGAGAACGCTTCTCGGGGATTCGCATCATCAAGGCCCATAATCATAAAGAAAAAGCAGCAAACCGAGTTGACGCCGTTTCAAAAAAATATGTCAAAGAAAATCTGGGGCTGGTAAAAGTTGTCGGATCCTTTTTCCCGCTGATGTTGCTGTTCACCAATTTAAGTCTGGCCATCGTGCTGTATCTGGGCGGTCGCCAGACCATTGCTCAGACCATAACCCCCGGAGACTTTGTGGCGTTCATCAGCTATCTGGGTTTATTGACCTGGCCGATGATGGCATTGGGTTGGGTGACCAACTTGATTCAACGCGGGCGGGCGTCACTGGATCGCCTCAATCGAATTCTGGAAACCCGTCCGGAAATAAAAGATGCTCAGCATGCCAAGCCGCTCAGACGGTTTAAGGGTCGCATCGTCTTTGAAAATGTTGGTTTCAGTTATAAAGCGAACGCTAATGGCAGTCCACCGGTTCTTTCAGGAATAACGCTGACGGTTGCGCCGGGCTCTGTTCTGGGTATCGTCGGCCCTCCGGGCAGTGGCAAAACGACGCTGGTAAGCCTGATACCCAGAAGATACGAGGTAACCCGGGGCAACATTCGCATCGATGGCCAGGATCTACGCGCATTGACAATTGACAGCTTAAGATCGCAGATTGCCTTCATGCCCCAGGAGCCTTTCCTGTTTGCCGGAACCATCAGGGAAAACATCACTTTTGATGATCCGTCCATAGCAGAATCCCGCCTGCAGCAGGTTACTCAAAAAGCCGCTGTTGCTGATACGATCCGGGCGTTTCCGAATGCCTATGACACCCTCGTCGGAGAAAAAGGGGTGATCTTATCCGGTGGTCAAAAACAGCGCATTGCGCTGGCACGGACATTAAACCAGGACGCCGGGATACTCATTCTGGATGACCCCATCAGCCAGGTGGACCTGGCAACCGGCAATGCGATTATCAAAACACTTAAAACGATGATCGGCCGCAAAACAATCATCATCGTGTCCCATCGCATCTCGGCTGTGCGTTTTGCGGATCAAATTATCACCCTTCAGCAGGGTCGCATCACCGAACAGGGCACTCACCAGGAATTGATCGCAACCGATGGATATTATGCCAGAGCCTTTCGGCTACAAGAATTGGAAGAGGACCTGAATGCATCCTGATTATGGATATTTCGAAGAAGCGCAGCTGGGCAAGCCCTATGATCTCAAGCTGCTGAAAAGATTGTTGCCGTTTGTAAGCGCCTACCGCAACCTGATCTTCTATTCAATTCTGTTGGTTTTGGGTATAACCGCCCTGGATCTAGCGCTGCCCTACGTCACCAAGCTTGCCATAGACCGCTACATCGTCCCGCAAACATCCCTGGCGCAAACGGCCGATCCGCAACCTGACGGGCACCCCAAACGATATCTGAAGGCGGACCTGGACGATCCCCGGCAACGCGCGGTGGTTGAAAAATATGGTGCCTTGTTCCAGTTGGAAGGCCGCACAGCGCTGATTTCATTTGACGCCCTGAGCAAGATTGCCAAATCCGATCTGAAAATTTTGCGTCACGCCGATGTTGCGGGGCTGGGTAAAATGGCGCTCATCTTTTTGGCCATCGTCTTTGTTAATTTCATCCTCAATTTCAGCCAGAAAATGATTATGGAATACTGCGGTAACATGATCATGCATGATTTGAGGATGACGTTATTCAGGCACGTCCAGAATTTGGCCATCGAATTTTTTACGCGTAATCCGGTGGGCCGTCTGGTCACCCGGTTGACCAATGATGTCCAGAACATGCATGAATTATTTACCTCGGTCATTTCACTGGTGTTCAAGGATATATTTTTGCTGATCGGGATTGCCACCATCATGCTGGTTCTCAGCTGGAGGATTGCCCTGGCATCCTTTATGGTCCTGCCCATCGTTTTCTACGCTTCGGCCGTATTTTCGGTTAAAGCCCGGGACGTTTTTCGCACGCTGAGAATTAAACTGGCCGAAATCAACACCCGTTTTGCTGAAACCATCGAGGGCATCGGCGTCATTCAGCTGTTCGTGCAGGAATCAAATAATTACAAAAAGTTCAGGCGGCTGAATCATGAAAATTACCAGGCCGGCATGCGCCAGATTCACGTGCTGGCCCTCTTTATGCCCATCATCGAGCTGATGGGAGTTGTTGCCGTTGCAGTTGTCATTTTCTACGGGGGCAGTCGCGTGCTCGCAGAAGCGATCAGCCTGGGAACCCTGGTGGCATTCCTTTCATACATTAAAATGTTTTTCAGTCCGATCAGAGATCTGGCCGAAAAATATAATATTTTACAAAATGCGATGTCCTCGGCGGAGCGGATATTGTTGATTCTGGATGCGCAGGATCGCCTGCCAAAAGACCGCTTTCGACCGGACTTGCCGCGATTGGACCGTATCCATGAGATCCGGCTGGAAGATGTTTCCTTCAGCTATATCGGCGATGAAAAAGTGCTCAAAAACATTTCGTTGCGCATAAAAGCCGGTGATACGGTGGCAGTGGTCGGCCCCACCGGTGCCGGGAAGACCTCACTGATAAACCTGATTCCCCGGTTTTATGACCCGACCGCGGGTCGTATCCTGGTTAACGATGTG
>JASFGN010000163.1:0-6646 GCA_050123735.1 Desulfobacterales bacterium
AAGATCAGTTCGACATAATCAAATGGCAGGCTTTTTTTACGGGCGTAGCGATACATGAGCTTTAAGATGTTGTGGTCGACGCGGGCCCGGGTGGGTGGATTCAATTGGAGGTTTAATGCCTGTAAGGCAGGAAAATGCGCTTGCAGAAAGCCATAGTAATTAACTTCTAAATCAAGCAGACTTCGCTTTTCGATGGCGTCATTCCCCAGCTGTCGGTTCAAATTATTACGGACGCTATCGGAAAAGCGCGAACTTTTACCCAATTCGAAAAATGTGAAGCTTTCAGATGGCCCCTGGACTTTCTGTTCTGTGGCAGGTTCCTTTTTTTCTCCGCAGCCGGTATGCATCAAAAAAGGTAATGCCAGCACCAGCGCATACAGGATGCTTACGGACGTGTGATTGCGTTTATTTTGTTCTGATGCCATGTGCCCCTGATGATGTTCTTAATAGACTCTAAATTGAGCGATTGTCGAGGTTTACCTGCCTCAGGCAGGTTGCCGCCTTGTTGGGCCGCAGCTGAAAGCGAAGACCAAAGCTACACGGCAGATGGCGTTCCGCTATAGTCGCCTATGCGGAACGGCATCTAACACAGTAGATGTGGTAAGATCGGCAAGCCCGCAGGGTTTTAAATTTTCAACAATAAAACGATATCATTCACCTTATAATATTATACTTATTTTTAAAATTTAAAACGCTCAATTTAGATAATTGATATTATAGAATATATACCGCACCCGTCAATACTCCCCTGCATTATCTCTTGTTTTCGGTAAAATATCTCCCATGTGAAAGGGAAACACGCCGGCGGGTTTGTCTTTAAAATATTGGCGCAGTGTGGCTTCGATCACGGTAAAAGCGATTTCATCCCAGGGGATCTCATTTTCCGAAAAAAACCGCACGTCACTGCTTTCGCTGCCGGCTTCGATGTGGCTGTCGATCAAACGGGCGCGAAACATGACATAAATCTGGCTGACATAACTGATATTGAATAGCGCATAGGGTTCAATAATTTCGATCCGGGCCCCGGCTTCTTCCAGCGTTTCGCGCTGCGCACCCTGCGCAACCGTTTCGCCGTTTTCCAGATAGCCCGCCGGTAAAGTCCACTTGCCGAGCATCGGCTCGATGGCCCGCCGGCAGAGCAAAATTTTGTCATCCTTTTCCGGTATGCAGCCGACCACCACCTTGGGATTTTCGTAGTGGATGGTGCCGCAGGCTGGGCACACATGGCGCGGGCGATCATCACCGGGAGGGGTCGCCAATTTTACGGCATTTCCGCAGTTGCTGCAAAAGTTCATCGTCAAATGCCTATAGGTTTGGTGTTATCAATCAATATTCAATCATAAATCTTTTGGTCAAATTTGGTGCAGGAATATTGGAATGTTGGAAGATTGGAATATTGATTTGAAATACACAGAGTCCAATTTTTTATTATTCTAATTTTCATGCCCCTATATTCCAGCATTCCATTATTCCACTATTCCGGTATTCCCTATTCGGGTAAAAGCCACGGTTTTAAATAAAACTGCCTCAAACTTTGGTGCTATATCAGTGGCGTTCCAGCATCAGGTAATCCGCTTCATTCGAGCTGATGGTTTCGCGATCGATACCACCGCTTACCTCCGGCAAAATGACCGCATAAGGCACTTTTGAGCGTATCTGAATTTGCCGTGGCACGGCACCTTTCTGGGCGTGTCCGACTCCGGTCAGGACGACCACCACGGCATTCGGATTTTTCTCCAGGTAGTTCAGAGAATAAACGGCCATGGCCGTGTCCCAGACCATCTGGGCTTCACAGAAATAGATGAAATTCAGCTGGCCGTGTCCGTGGCCGCCGAAGGCCTGCCGGATATAGTTCATGTATTGCTGATCGACCACACAGCTGACCTCGGCCAGCTGTCCCTTTTGTTCCTGTGTTAATGATTGAAAGCCATTGCGGGCTACCTTGCGGGTGATTTCCCGCGGAACGTTCAGCCCGATCATCGGGATTTTGCGGTCACGGGCATATTCAAAGATCATGCTATAGGTCTGCCAGGGAAAATTCCAGTTATCATAGTAGATTTTTTCAAAGCTTTGCGCATCGATTTCACCGGCCACCCACCGATCCAGGGCCGGCTGACTCTCGTGGCGAAACATCTCCAGGCCGATGGCCACCTCGAGGCCTGCTTCTTTAAGCGCTCGGATGACGGCCAGTTGGGCCCGGTGATGGGCGATATTACTGTGGTGCTCACCGACCAGCACAATCCGGCTTTTTTTCAGTTCCGAAACTGCCTGCAACAGGGGCAATTCCGTCTTGCGGTTAAGGTCCAGCAAACGGTAATTATCGCTACCGGATTCCGCCCCGCAACTGGTGCTGAAAAAAAAGGCGGCCCCTAAAGCGATAATGATCTGTTTGAACATGTGCATTGTCCTTTTTCCATCTTAAAAAATGTTATCAAACGCTGCCGGCCGACATCCTCAAAAGACGCTCGCATCGCGATGTCGTCCCAAGGTTTGCGATGTTGCGCTGCTGACTTGGCGCCAGCGATATTCAAGCGGCGATTGTTCGGTCGACCAAAAGCCCTTATCACGGTTTGTCCCCTCCTGAAATGCTAAATAGCTGTACTTGCCGTAATGGGTCACCTTGCGGGCGACCTCGTCAGCATGCGACGCCGACAAAGGCAGAAACAAGGCTGTCACCCGGTCTCTGCGGTGCGGGTGGGCAAATACCCCAAAGAATATGTCCGTTGGGCGGTCATAGGTAGTCTGGTTCAAGGTAAAAGATGTTGGCTTGATGGCAACTTGTCCGGGTAAATTGACAAGCAATTCCATTCGGTTTGGATAACCGACCATCAATATGTCTTTTTGGCGCAGGTCTTTTGGGTTGAGGGTGCTTTCCTGAACCACCGTATAATTATTGACGCCCAGGGAGCGCAGCAACGTTCGCGTTGCGCTTTTGATATCCGGCTCAATTTTATCGGGCAGCAAAACCAGCAGCGAGCGCGAATTTTTTAAGGAATTAATGGCCGGGGGTATTTCGTCAGGAAAAAGCTGTCGAAAGATATCGGTATCCGGATCCGCCTGGAGCTTGAGCGGCATGGAAGGGCTGATCATCTGAAAGCGGGTTTCTTTTTCCGCCACCCGGATGGATTGCGAAACGGTTTGATCACGGCTTTGCAGTGCCAGATCCAGCTCAAAGCTAAAACCAGGATCCTGTTGAACGATACGTCCCTCTATTATCCAGCTGTCGCCGGTCTGTCGGGATCGCACCGCATCCAGTTGAAAATGGGGTGCGCCTTTGCGGAATACCCATTGATCAAAAAAGTCCGCCAACGAGCGTTGGGCACGGGACTCGAATACATTTTGTATGTCGCGCCATGACGTTGCTTTAAAAAGTCGCTCCCGGTAAAGATCCTTTAGGGCTCCCCAGAACGCGTCTTCGCCCATATGTCTGCGAAGCATATGGAACACCATGGCCCCCTTATCATAGCCGATGGTTTTGGTGGTCGGATCATTACGGCTCTGAAATCGATACAACGCAAAATCCTGATCCGGTTTGACCAGGGTGGCATAGTTTCTCAGAATTTGACGGCGATATATGCGGGCTTCCTCGCTGGATTTCATTTCCTTGTACAGGTAATCGGCCACATAGGTCGTTAAGGCTTCGCTCCAGTTGCCGGATGCGTAATCCACCAGCACGCCGTTACCCCACCAGCAGTGGGCGATTTCATGCCCGAGGCTGGTATGGATGATAAACGGCAGGCGTAAAACACTGCCGCCGATCAGTGTATAGGAGGGAAAACCATATCCGGTTGGGAAAAAATTTTCGACGACGGCAAACTTGTCGAATGGATAAGGGCCGAAAAGTTCCTGATATAACTCCAGATATCTGGCTGTTGCCTCCAGGTAGGCCTCGGCCAGGTGATCGGTCTCCGCGAAAAAATAGGTCGCGGCGCTTATGTTTCCCACCTTTTTCTGTCGCACGATATAGGGACCGACCGAAAGGCTGAGGCCTCTGATGGGATCCTGGATCAGCCAGGTGGATACGGACTTACCGTTTTGCGTTTGATGCCCTTCCAGTTGCCCGGCTGTCACGGCCAGCATGCCTTCGGGCGCGATGACCGTCAACCTGTAGGCAGAATGACCATCGGCCCATTGCGGATACCAGCCGGAGCCGGCCAGCAAGAAACTGCCGCGCTCGGAGATCGTGGCACTGACGCCGTAGCCGGGGTTGTCGGCATTTACCGGACGGACAGGAGCGGGATCGTCAAAGACGGCCGTATAGTCGATGCTGATCTGGACTTCCGAATTCGGGTTGCCGGACCGCAAATCCACCTCCAGCCGACCCTCTTCAAAGTCGAATTTGAGTGGCGTGCCGTTTTGGGTCACTTCGAGTTGTTTGGCTCGCGGTGTAAGTTTAAACGCCAGTCTGTCGCCGGGGTCCTTATCAAACGTTATCCGATCCTGTACCTGCATTCGCTGACTGTTCGGTAGCAGCTCGACCCGGAGTCGATGCTGAGCACCGTCTTGAGCGGCTGGAGCTGAAGATACGCTTAAAGCGAAAATGATCGTTAGGAGTGCACCGGCCGCGACCATCCTGCCGATCAACCCGGGCAGAGGCGCCCGGGTTGCTGTCACACAGATCGATTTTAGAGGTGATGATGTCGCTCGCATTTTCTGACTTCCTGCAAATGGTGCCGGAGTAAATGCTTTGACAAATAATGAATCGAATGCATTGTTGCCCGGCCAATGTTTCCCAACAATCTAAGTATTCTGCCGGATATGTCAAAATAGATCCGCATTCAATCACGCCCAGCAGCCACCAGGCCTTGGTTGACTTCCAGTCCGTTGCGGCAGTAAACGCTTTAAGCGTTTACCGTCATGCTTTAATGATTATATTACTAAAAACTCAGTTTTTGGGGGAAATATGGCAAAACAGCAAAAGGGGAGTCAGGGCCAGTATGTGCGCAAGGAGACCTTTTTGATGGTATCGCTGATGTGTTTGGCAGTCGGCTTTTTCGGGGGGGTCGTCTTTGCGGTTTTCAAATCCGATTCGCGCGCTCCGGTCTCATCTGCGCCGCCTCAAATGGGGACACCTTCACCGGTGAACTCCGATCGGATCGACGCCCTCAAACGTCGGGCCGAGGCAGAACCCAATAATGCCGTCGCCTGGACGGAACTGGGCAACGCCTATTTCGATTCCGATCAGTATCAAGAATCCATCAACGCTTATCGCAAATCGCTGGAGCTGGATTCCAATAATCCCAATGTCTGGACCGACATGGGCGTCATGTACCGGCGCAGCGGCAAGCCTGAAGAAGCCATCAAAGCCTTTGATCAGGCCATTGCGGCGGACCCCCAACACGAGGTCTCGCGCATGAACAAAGGCATTGTCCTGCTGCATGATCTCAATGATGCCGATGGCGCCATCAAGGCCTGGGAGGGGTTGCTGGCTGTCAATCCGATTGCGGTCGCGCCCAACGGTATTTCCATCGATCAGATGGTTACCCAGCTCAAAAAACAGCAGGCAGGTCAACAGACCCAATCACAATGACTTAAACCGATTTATTTACTTGCAGTTTGCGGCAGTCTGCTCTCTGCTGGGATATAGCTCACAGTTCATAGCTGAGAGCTCATAGACGATAGTCTGATTGTTCCATTTTTTTCTATGAGCTATGAGCTGTCAGCTATGAGCTTCTTTTAGATCGATCCATCAGACTTTGAGCGATGAGCGACGGGCTATGAGCTTTTATGGCGTTGGTCATAAATATGTTGTATTTCTGCCTGTGTAAATTGGTAGCGCGTATTGCAGAAATGACAGCGCATCTCCAGTGGAAACGGGCCCTCATCGCGAATATCCTGCAACTGATCCTTTGGCAGCATCTTTAAAATACTTCGCAAACGCACGGGGCTGCAGTGACACATAAACTCGATGCGCTTGTCTGCCAGAAAACAGGGGCTGTATTTTTTAAACACCGCCTGTATCAGAGCCTCCGGTTCCTGCCCCTCCGTAAAGGCTTCACCCAAAGACGGAAATCGGACCACCAGCGCCTCCAGCTCCACAGCCAGGCTTTCATCGGCTCCGGGCATGGCCTGCAAAAACAGCCCGCCGGCACCGGTCACTTCGCCTTCTGTATCGTATTTAATACTCAGGTTGAGTGCGGTCGGAATTTGTTCGGATGTCAGGTAATAATTGGCCAGATCCTGGGCGATATTGCCGTATTGCAGGGCGATCTTGCTGGTAAACGGCTGCTTGGCATCCGCCATGTTGCGGATGACGGTCAGAAAACCGGCGCCGAAAAAAGGGGAGAGATCGAAATTTTCCATGGGTTTGTCGATCGGGATCGGCACGTTTTTCAAAAACCCGCGCACCTCGCCGAACGTATTGGCCTCCACGGTCAGGCCTTTGATCGGTCCCGAGCAATCGATTTTTACACTGATACTCTCGATACCCTTTATGTTGGCGGACATCAAAGCAACGCCCAGATAAGCGCGTCCCAGCACCAGGGTCTCCAGGATTCCCAGTTCATGGTTGGCGCGCATTTCATTGACCATATGGGTGCCGTGTAAAACCGCACCCCGGACGGCACCGTCGGCCAGCAGAAAGTTATGCAGGCGGTCTTTGGCGCTGGCCACTAAGCGTTCTTCCATGGTTTCAGTGGAAAGCTGT
>JASFGN010000164.1:0-6645 GCA_050123735.1 Desulfobacterales bacterium
CCCAATCCAACTATTCCTTCTTTAAGGTCTTAATCTCCTCTTTGAGATCATCGATTTCTTTCTTATATTTTTCGACGTCTTCACTTTCGCCACTTTCAGAGGTGGATTCAGCTGTTTCATCCGGTTTCCAGGAATCTCTAAGTTCATCAAAACCAAGGTAGATCGCCAGTGCGCCACCCAGCAATAGCATCGCAGGGATGATCCCGGCCAGCACCATTAAAAATTGTCCCCACCAGACAACAAGACCAACTAAACCCAGTGCCGCTGCGACTGCGCCACCAATTAAAGTTTTCATATCCGAATTTACCTCCTTTCAGTAAAGCTTAAAATCGGTTTCAGAGATGGGATGGCTTATCGACCCATAAAATAATATTATTAATATGATTTGCTCGCAGCGTCAAATAAAAATTGGCCGGTAGCGCCAAAACCGGCAATTAAATTCGGTCCCAAAACAGGTATCCTTAATTTTAGATAACCGAGGCGAGCGGGGTGTTGAGTTTGAGAAAATTACCGCAATTTTGATCTGTATAGGTATCATAACCCGTTTATTTTCACAAGCTTATTTTAAATTTCGGAAAGTAACGAAAATCAATAAATGATTGCAAAGCACCACTTATTTTGTTAATTTTAGATGTTAACGTCCACGTAACCATTTAAAATATGTGAATACTTAGAGAGCTCCAACATTCAATCCTCCAAAATCCATGTAAAGCAAATCAGTCCTCAACCGGATTAGATCAACGTTATCTTCAATTTGGAACCAAGGGCAGCGGTTCGGTATGGAGGGAAAAGGTTAAGTTGATGGCAGCACAATACGGTCGAAAATCGGGCAATTGGAAAAACAGGCTGCTCGATGGCACACACAACCATTACAGCTGCTATCTGCCGGATTCCCTCGGGAAAGTGGCTTCACTGCTTTTGCGATTGTTTTATTCCGGCATCAAAACGGATAAGGACCAGACCGCTGTTCTGAAGCAATTTGAAGAAGATGCAGTTGTCGTATATGCAACCAAATTTAAAAGCTATTTTGAATGTCTTTTTTATTATATCCGCTATCAAAGAAATCGCCTGCCATACCCGCAAATCGGATTTGATTATCAGGTTTTTCTCTGGCAACCGGTTTCACGTCTGATAAAAATTTGGCTGGCCCATATCGATTTCTTTTTTCACCACCGCAAGTTTCCCAGCCCATACAAAAGCGGATTCATCGGCCAGATTCTGCTGAAAAATAAAGCCGGCATGCTATCTCTGGTGGGTAAGCGCGGATTCTACCGGCGCTTTATCAAAGCCAAAACAGATCCGATTCAATATTTAATCGAACTGCAAAAATCAACCGAGCGCCCCATTTACATCGTTCCGCAACTGATGTTTTTCAGTAAAAAACCCCATCGATCGATACCCACATTGACCGATATTTTCTTCGGCCCGGAAGACAAGCCTGGCATGTTGCGGCGCCTGTTTACATTGTTTAAAAATCCCGGCAAAGTCTTTGTCGAGATATCCGAGCCGGTGAATCTGAAACACTACCTTCAGTCAGAGCCGATTCGAAGCCAGCCGATCGAGTATCAGTCGCTGATGTTGCGGCGCAATTTACTGGTTCAGCTCAACCGTCATCGTCAGAGTATTACAGGGCCGACCCTAAAGACCAATCTGGAATTAAAGGAAAGTATTCTGACCGGCCAGCGATTTCAAGAATTCATGGATGCCTATTCGAAAAATCGTAACATCCCGATTCATGAAGTCCGCAAAAAGGCGGATGCCTACATTGAAGAAATTGCCGCCGGTTATAACCCGGCATATATCAAGTTTTTTTCAGGTGTCGTCGGATGGATTATTCGCACCATGTTTGACGGCGTCTCCGTCGATAGCAATGGCCTTGGTAAAGTAAAGCGGCTGGCCTTAAAAGGCCCATTGGTCCTGATTCCCTGCCATAAAAGTCATATCGATTACCTGATTCTATCCTACCTGCTGTATCATAACAATATGCCGGTTCCCCTCGTTGCGGCCGGAAAAAACCTGTCATTCTGGCCGATGGGACCGCTGTTTCGCAGTGGGGGTGCTTTTTTCATTCGGCGCAGCTTTCGGGGCGCGGTGTTGTACTCTAAAGTTTTCGCCGAATACATACATAAGCTGCTGGAAGAAGGGTATAACATCGAGCAATTCATTGAAGGCGGTCGCAGCCGGACCGGCAAGTTACTGATGCCAAAACTGGGATTGCTTTCAATCCTTCTCAATGCATTTAAAAACGGTGCCTGCGGGGACATGATTATTGTGCCGATTTACATCGGATATGACAGGGTCCTGGAAGAAAAAGCGTATTTGCAGGAATTGGAGGGCGGGAAAAAGGAGCCGGAAACGCTCAAGGGCGTCATCAAAGCCCGTAAATTTTTATCAAAGCGATACGGCAAAATTTACATCCAATTTCATGAGCCGATATCGATGAATGAGCTGCTGGACAAATGGGGCACCCCGCTGGCCGATATGGCACCCAAGGAACAAAACGCCCTTTGTCGCAATCTGGGTTATCGCATTATCAATGCCATCAATCGGTCTGCTGTCGTTACGGCTTATGGATTGGTTGCCGGTGCAATTTTAAACTGCTCCCGGGAGCGGTTTTCATACGAACAGATCATGTCGATTGTCGATATCTACATAAAATATCTGACCACCCAGGATGCCAAATTCGCCGATACGCTAATCCTTGATCAGGTTCGCGCCGTTGAGCATGCCTTGGATGCATTCGTTCAGAGCAAATTCATCGAACCGGTTTCAAAAGACAAAAGCATCCCTCATCCCGAAAGGAGCTATCTGGTTAACGCCGCCAAACGACCATCTCTGGAATATTACAAAAACAGTTGTGTTGCCTTTTTTATACCAGCAGCCTTTACCGCGCAGGCGATATTGGAGAAAGACGCGTTTCAGTTCTCGGCGGCCGATCTGCATGCAGATTACCGATTCCTGCAAAATTTCTTTAAATTTGAGTTTGCATACGATTTAGACAAATCACCTGAATTCAAGGTGCGCAAAAGCATTAAAGCTTTTATTGACGATGCCATATTAATGCCCCATCAAACCATACCGGATACCTACAATGTGACCTCATCGGGCTTTCGAAAACTGAGGCTCTTTTCCATCTTTTTAAAAACATACTTTGAATCATACTGGATTGTTTTAAGCTTCTTGCAGAACAATGCGAATAATTCGATCAAAAGCAAGGATCGCCTCAAAAAGATTCTAGCCAGTGGCAACCGAATGTACAAGCGACATGAGATCGTTCTTCCGGAAGCCCTCTCCAAAGTCAGTTTTCAAAATGCAATCGATTATTTTACCAGCAAAGGCATCAAAGGAGCCGACAATTCTGAAAAGATTGAATTCTACACCGAAGCCATTCAAAAGTCTTTAAAGGCACTCCACTAGTCGGTGCGTAATCAATCAGGAAACAATTCGGCATGACCTCTGGAAACATGAAAGCACTGATCCTGGCTGCGGGCCTGGGAACGCGACTGCGCCCCTACACCGATCATACACCCAAAGCGCTTTTTACGGTCGCGGGCAAAACACTTCTGGAAATCGCCATCACCAAACTGATCGATGCCGGTTGCTCGGCGGTCATCATCAATACCCATCATCTGCACGATCAGATCGAAGCGTTTGTCGCCCGCCAATCGTATGCCATTCCAATCCAGACGCGCTATGAACCGCACATTTTAGGCACGGGCGGCGCCATAAAAAATGTACGCGATTTCTGGACGGATAAACCCTTTATGGTCGTCAATGCCGATATCATATCCGATATTGACTTCAAATCGGTATACGAGTTTCACTGCCGGCATTCGTATCCGGCAACCCTTGTGCTCACAGATGATGCCGAGTTTAACAGCGTCACATGTGATGGCGCCGGTTTTGTCACCGGATTTGCAAACAGCCCATCACAAGCCAGTCGCCCGGCTCCGGCCCTGACTTTTACCGGCATTCAGGTGTTAAATCCAGGCGTGCTTGATTTCATATCGGAAGCCATGCCTGCCAGCAGCATTGATGCCTACAGGCGCATGATTGCAGAAGGGAAAAAAATACGGGCCTATGTCGCCAAAGACGTGCACTGGAAGGATATCGGCACCCCTGAACGTTACAGAACCGCCGTATTTGAAACCATGGTAACCGGTGTTTATCAGCGCTTCTTTCCCGGATCAGACATCAAAACGCCTTGGCAACAGCACCTTAAGGGCGATGGATCGGATCGGCGGTGGTATCGTCTAGACGTAAATCAAAAATCCATAATTTTAGCCGATCACGGCATGAAGGAAAAAAAGGGGATCGATGCGGCAGATGCCTTTTGCAACATCGGCCGACACCTGTTCAACCAGGGTCTTCCGGTGCCCCGAATTTATGACGGGGATACCCTTTCCGGCTATGTCTTTATCGAAGATCTGGGAAATCGTGATTTACAAACAGCCGTAAAAGAGGCCAAAGATTCCGAGCAGATTATCCGTCTGTATCGATTGGCCATCGACCTGCTGATCAGATTTGCACAGCGCGGCGCCGATCAATTCGACACGGCCTGGTGTTACCAGACGCCCGCTTACAGCTTGTCAATGATTCTGGAGGCAGAATGCCGCTATTTTGTGGACGCTTTTTTAAACACCTACCTCGGATTAAACCAGTCGTATGACGAACTTAAGAAAGAGTTTGAATTTCTGGCTGAAAATGCGCTGCAGCATGCCGTGCAGGGCCTGATGCATCGGGATTTTCAGTCACGCAACATCATGATTAAAAATTCTAAATTATATGCGATCGATTTTCAGGGTGCCCGCATGGGGCCGCTGCAATATGACCTGGCATCCCTGCTGATCGATCCCTACGTTGATTTACCGCCGGATATGCAAACACAGCTGCTGGCTTACTGTCTGGAACAGCTAACAGATCAAATGAATGTTACCGCTGCTGAGTTTCGCCACTGCTATCGATACTGCCGCCTGACACGCAACCTGCAGATGCTGGGGGCATTTGCGTTTTTAACCTGCGTCAAGCAAAAACCGCACTTTGAAAAATATATTCCATCAGCGATTCGAACGCTCACGGCCAACCTCAAACAAAGCCACCCCAAAAGCCTGCCCCGGCTGTGCAATCTTATGGATTCCATCAAAGACCAAATTGCCGCTGTTGAAAAAAACAAAGATTGGTGACATAAGCAGATCAAAAGGAGGGAATATGAGTCGCATCAACGTAATGGTGAATGGAATCCCCGGTAATATGGCCGTAAATGTAGCCCAACACATACTGGCAGACGATCGTTTCGCGCTCGTTCCCTGTTCTCTAACCGGCCCCGAAATCCAGGCGGCCGAACACAAACTCGCAGCGATTTCCATACGGTTGTTGCAACCGGACATTCGGAAGAGTGAAATTGAAAAGATTGTTCAGAGCGAAAACGCGTTTATCAGCGTTGACTATACCCACCCGTCAGCGGTCAACGCCAATGCCGAATTTTATTGCCGGCACCGGCTGCCGTTTGTAATGGGCACCACCGGGGGCGATCGCAAGCAACTGTTAAAAACTGTGCAATCATCTGCGATCGCAGCCGTGATTGCGCCGAACATGGCCAAACAGATTGTCGGCTTTCAGGCCATGATGGAATACGCTGCCGAAAATTTTCCGGGCCTGTTCGAAGGATATGTGCTGGAAATTAAGGAAAGCCACCAGAAGGGAAAGGCGGACACCAGCGGCACGGCCAAAGCCATGGTTCGATATTTCAATCAAATGGGTTTGGACTTTAGCGAGGACCGGATTGCCAAAGAGCGGGATCCCGGCATTCAAGCCACCCGCTGGGGAATTCCGCAAAATTATCTGACCGGCCACGGCTGGCATACCTACGCCCTGACATCTGCCGATCAAACCGTTCACTTTGAATTCACTCACAATGTCAACGGCCGTGACGTATATGCCAGAGGCACCCTGGATGCCGTGCGCTACCTGCAGGCCAGGGTTGTAGACGGGGCTGCCGGCATTGTCTACAGCATGATTGATGTCCTGCAAAACCGACCGTAACGGACGCCTCAACGAGTCGAACCGTTATCGCAAGGGAGCAAATTGTGGATCTCAGAAAACGAGGGCTTTTTTTTCTTTTCTGTCTTTGGATAATGCCTCAGACTGCCTTTCCCGGCGATTTTGATGGTATAAAGCCACTGTCAGGTTCTGTTGATAAAATTGTCGAAATCAATGCTTTCAAAATCATCGATGATGTTGACCCCGACACTGTCGGTCTTCCACGAAATTTTTTCATAGATTTTAAGGAAAAAAAACTGCGGCCATCCAAGGATAGCCTGGTCAGAAAAACCAGCCGTATCGATCGTGTTGCGCATATTGAAAACAAACTGATCCTTCAAGGGGTTGACGAAGGCGTGGAAAGCGTTGACGACGGCTTGGCCTGGAGCATCACCATTTCAAAAAAAACAGGCAAGGCGGTTCTGTCCGCTTCGGGTGACGGTGTCGCTTATGTTGTATTTGCAACATGCATTCCAGTCGATAATTATCAAAAATAAAGGCCTGTGAATCACCGGATAATCTGTGAAACTCGTTTGGTATCTGTAAAGTTGGGATAGTTGGACATCTCTCAATCTATCCAAATTTAACGTAACACTAAAATACCTG
>JASFGN010000165.1:0-6624 GCA_050123735.1 Desulfobacterales bacterium
AGCTACTGGCTTGCCGAATGCGACCGCCTCAAATCAGCCCGGCCCACGGCGGTCAATCTCGCCTGGGCGGTAGACAGGGTCCTGCAGAAAGTATTGCAAGAAAAGCGGGCGGATAAGCGCGTTGCCACCGCCAGAGATCAGGCCGCTTCCATTACCGAACAGGAAGTAGATCGCTGCAAAAAAATCGGCGAACACGGTCTCCCATTGATCGAAGCAATCAGTCGGCGCAGGCAGGGCCGCACGGTCAATGTGCTGACGCATTGCAATGCCGGCTGGCTGGCATGTATCGAGCACGGCACCGCCACCGCCCCTATTTATGCGGCATTTGACAGGGGTATCGATCTGCATGTCTGGGTGGATGAAACCCGTCCCCTCAATCAGGGTAACCGCCTGACCGCCTGGGAATTGGGAAAGCATGGTGTCAAACACACCATCATCACCGACAATGCCGGCGGTTATCTAATGCAACAGGGCCGCGTGGATATCGTCATTGTGGGAACGGATCGCGCGACCGCCACCGGAGATGTCGCCAACAAAATCGGAACGTATTTAAAGGCGCTGGCCGCCAAAGACAACAATGTTCCTTTTTACGTGGCCCTGCCTTCCAGCACATTTGACTGGGATCTTACAGATGGCATCAAAGAAATTCCGATCGAAGAGCGGGACCCGGATGAAATTCGCTATGTCGAAGGACTGGCAAACAACAAAATCGAACGCGTGCTCATTTGCCCGGCCGACAGCGCTGCCGCCAATTATGCATTCGATGTTACCCCCTCACGCCTGGTCACCGGATTTATAACTGAACGCGGCATCTGCAAGGCAACACCGGAGGGTATCAGACAATTATTCCCTGAGCGATACAGTAAAAAATAGGTTTCAGGTGTCCCTATCAGGTGTCAGCAAAACAGATGACAGAAGTCAGAGGTCAGAAAAACTGTTTGATCCTCTGTATTCAACATCTGTATTCTGTCATCTGGCATCTGTCCTCTGAAAACCTGACACCTGACACCCGAAACCTGAAACCTGATTAGATGAAGGCACCATATGCTGACAGAACTTGAAAAGAAAATCATAGCCTCGATCCAGGAAGATATGGAAATAACCGGGCGGCCGTATCTCGCCATTTCTGAAAAACTGGGCATTACCGAAACAGAGCTGCTTGATCGATTAAAAGATCTCAGCCAGCGCGGCATTATCCGACGCTTCGGGGCGACCTTACGGCATCAGCGCGCCGGATTCAGCGCCAATGCAATGGTGGCCTGGATGGTAGATGAGGACCGCATCGAAGAAGTCGGCCAGAAAATGGCGACTTTTGACCAGGTATCTCACTGTTATCGGCGCAACCCCGCCCCGGACTGGCCGTATAATCTGTATACCATGGTTCACGCCGACAGCGAACAGGCCTGCCGGGAGACGGCACGTACGATGTCCAGAGCCACTTCCGTTCAAGACTACACCCTGTTGTTCAGCCGGGAAGAATTAAAAAAAACATCGATGGTGTATTTTCCCTCCGATGAGGAGCATTAAAAACCGATTCCAAAACACCATATTATGCCCGATGGCAGCGTTGTAAATCGGTTCAAAATGCTCACGTACTATCGTGTACGCTCCACTTTCGAACCGTTTTACGCCTTGCCCTCAGACATAATATGAAATTTTGGAACCGGTTTTACTATTTAAACATCCATGACATGACGAAAGATGTGCCTCATATTTTACTGGTCAACCCCTGGATTCATGATTTCGCCGCTTATGATTTCTGGGCCAAGCCGCTGGGCTTAATGACCCTGGCCGGGTTGCTCAAAGCCCATGGCGTGCAGGTATCCTATATCGATTGCCTCGACCGGTTTCACCCCAAAGCACCGCCCAGCGATCCGTCTGCACGCTATGGCCGTGGGCCCTACTTAAAATCACAAATCTCAAGACCGCACGGCCTCGAAGATGTTCATCGCCGCTTTTGCCGTTACGGTATTAACCCGGGCTGGCTGGTGGAAGACCTTCAGCGGTTACCGGTACCGGACGTGATCCTGGTGACCTCTTTAATGACCTACTGGTATACCGGCGTTCAGGAAACCATAGCCGTTTTGCGTGTCATTTATCCGCAAACTCCCATTATTTTAGGCGGCATTTACGCCAGTCTGTGCAGCGATCATGCCCGCAAGCACACAGGCGCGGATGACATTGTGACGGGACCGGCCGAAGCAGCCGTCTTTGACACAATTGCGCAACATACAGGATACCGGACGGCCATGCGCTTTGACCCTCAGAATCTCGAAACATATCCCTACCCCGCCTTTGATTTGCAGAACTGCATCAATTACGTGCCCCTGTTGACATCTCGCGGCTGTCCGTTTAAATGCACTTACTGCGCTTCGCATTTTCTCAGCCCAACCCGCCTGTGGCGCAGCGCGGATTCGGTCATCGAGGAAATTAAGTTCTGGCACCAGGCCCATCAGATCAGAGATTTTGTGCTGTATGATGATGCCTTTTTGGTCGACGCTGAACGACATGCCTTGCCGCTTCTGGAAAAAATTATTCAGGCCGACCTTGGCCTTCGGTTTCACACGCCCAATGCCGTTCACATACGAGGCCTTAGCGCTGAGATAGCGCAGTTGCTGTTCAGGTCCGGATTTACAACCCTGCGTTTGGGCCTGGAAACGGCTGAATTCGACGCACGGGATGACATCGATCACAAGGTGACGCAGGCCGATTTCAAGCAAGCTGCCGGAAATTTGAAAGCAGCCGGTTTCTCAAAAACTCAGGTGGGAGCCTATTTACTGATGGGGTTGCCGGGGCAGAATCTGACTGCCGTCGAGCGCTCGATCCGAATGGTTCAGGCGGCCGGCATAACGCCGATTTTAGCCTACTACTCACCGATTCCGCATACCGCCTTATGGCCGGTTGCCCTGAGCGCATCCCGTTACGATCTGGCCGCCGACCCGATTTTTACCAACAATTCAATTCTTCCCTGTCAGTCTGAAGCATTTAAATGGGAGACTGTCAGCGCTTTAAAAGAGCTTGCTTCTGGTGCGAAGACACAATAAAGTCCCTGCGGGTTGTCGTGCTTCCCGCTGGATGATACTTTGCAAACGTAACCAAGAACATAATCAAACACGAAATAAAAGAAACACGAAATTTTAATATTTTTTCATTTCGCGTTTTCCTACTTTCGTGCTTTTGTGGTAAATAACTTTTTCGAATTAATTTTCCAATAAGAGAATACTCAAGCAGAATGGAGAAGCGAAAAATGATAGGTCTCAAAGCCGTAGCTCTGAAGACGCAAAAAATCGAGACACTTGTCGTGCCCGTGTGCGCGGACAAAAAAATCCATGATGACCGAGCGCTGAACGCTGTCATCCAAAAGGCCTTAAAATTGAAAGAATTTAAGGCCGATAAAGAGGACCGCGTGACGCTCTATGATGTTAAACAACTCGCTGCTGCACGCGTTATCTGTGTTGGACTGGGGAAGCTCAAAAAAATCGACCTTGATGTTTTACGCTCATTTTGCGGTTCAGCGGTCGATAAATGCATTCAATCGGGATTTGAGACCGTCTGGATCGCCGTTCCGGCCGCTGAAAGGCTTAAAATGGAATCACCCGATGTGGTCGAAGCCATGATGGAAGGCGCCTGTCTGGGCAATCACATATTTGACAAATACAAAAAGGAAAAGAAAAAGAAAGCTCTCAAACGAATTAACTTTTGGATCAAACCGCCGGCAGCGGGCAAACTGGGGCGCATTGCGTCCAGAGTTCGCACCGTTTGTGCCGGCACGACCCTGGCACGCGAGTGGATCAGCACACCATCTAACGAAAAGAGACCGGAACGGCTTACCCGCGCAATTGTTTCACAGGCCCGAAAATATGGTCTTAAAACCCGCGTGTTGCGCGCCAGAGAACTAAAACAGCAAAAATTCGGCGCCATGCTGGCGGTGGCCGCCGGCAGCAGCAGCAAACCCAGCCTGGTAATATTGGAGCATCAGCCGCCCGGTGCCAAAAAAAGCCTGGCGCTGGTCGGCAAAGGCGTCACGTTTGACTCCGGCGGTCTCAACATCAAAACCGGCAACGGCATGGCCGCCATGAAAGCCGATATGTCAGGAGCTGCGGTGGTTGCTGCCACGCTCATTACCCAGGCCCGGTTGAGAAGCAAAACACATATCATCGGCGCCATTCCCATTGTGGAGAATATGCCTTCGGGTGAGGCCACCCGGCCCGGCGATATTGTCCGGAGCTATGCCGGCAAAACCATTGAAATCGGCAACACGGATGCTGAAGGCCGCCTGATTTTAATTGATGCCATGTCTTATGTCGTCAAAAAATACAACCCGAAGATTATGATCGATCTGGCGACCCTGACCGGCGCCTGTGTTGTAGCCCTTGGCGAAAAAATTGCCGGTGTCTTTTCGACCGACGATCGGCTGGTTGAAGCCATTCAGGCATCCGGCGACAAAACCCATGAGCGCTGCTGGCCCATGCCGCTGCCGGAGGATTATAAAGAGCTTCTCAAAAGCGATTTTGCCGATCTGAACAACATGCCCAGCTCGCGCTGGGGAGGTGCCATCACCGCCGCCTTGTTTCTATCAGAGTTCAGCGGCGATACCCGCTGGGCCCATATCGATATTGCCGGCCCGGCCTATCACAAAAAAGGAAATGCGTATTGCGGCCCCGGGGGTACCGGATTTGGGGTGCGATTGCTGTGTGACCTAATCCAACGGCTATGAAAGGAAATTGACTTGATTGAATATGCAGAGGTAATACGGCAGGGCGATCGCAGCGGCAATGAAATGGTGGTGCGCTTCCGGTTACCCTCCGGACTCGAAATTTTCGCTCTGCCGACTATAAATTTTTACGGTGGCCACTGGGATCTGGGGCCTACCTGGAATTATGCGGTTATGACCGACAGACCGTTCCTGGTCGATTCCGGCAAATTTGGCCAGGGCATTCGGCTGCTGGCCATGATGGAAGCAGCGGGCCTATCGCATACCGATTTCGATTTCGTTTTGATCAGCCACAGCCATGAAGACCATGATGGCGGGCTGGCCGAGCTGATCAAGGCCACCCGACTCAAGGTCAAAGCCCATGCCATTTATGATCGTCTGATTCGGCAATATCCCTGGCAGTCACCGGAAGCAAAAAAGGAAAACTTTCCAGCCAAATGCTGGCACTGTTTCATGCCCGAATCCTTTTACGCCAAAAATTGTCTGGACTATCATCAGGTGCTGCAGGATTTAGCCGTTGATGTGATCGCCGACGGCCAAACCCGGCTGGGGCCTGATGTCTGCACCTACCACCTGCCGGGTCACAGCCCGGATTGTCTGGCGGTCCGGCTGGGTGAGGAAGCCATCATCGTGGGCGATATTATTTTACCCGATATTTCTCCGTGGCCGACCCGCAAAGCCATGTTTGATGAAGTGGCTCAGGTTGTCAAACCGGCCTATATGGAGGCGGCTGCCATTTTTGGCTTGAGCCGCTACATCCGATCCCTCAAAACGCTCATCCGGATCGCCCATGACCATCCGGGGCTGCTGGTGCTGCCCGCCCATCGCTTATACTACGCCGACCGTTGGAACCCGACCGATCTGGCAGTCAGGTCCGGACAGCTGCTCGAGCACCACATCGAGCGCTGCGGTGCTATCATCGAAATTTTAAACGCCAGACCCCAGGCGGCTGAAGAGATTGCCATGGAATATTTTGAGGACCGCTTACTGGAAGGTTACGGTATCTTGATGGCCACCAATGAAATTGTCAGCCACTGTGAATTGCTGGTGGAAAGCGGGGATGTTGTCACCTTGGACGGCGACCGCTTTGCCGCCGGCGGCAGCACCCGGTTTGAAGCCCATATACAAAATTTAACACCGGATTGAATACGATAATGAAACCCATCGAAAATTTAGCCGCGTGGATAACGCACGTCATTACAGATTTCATTGACTCCTCGCCGCATAACACGCTCCAAAACAGTGCCAATGAAAGAGCCTTTGCTACGCCTCTGGTGGGCTTCTCCTGCGGTGATGATCCCATCTACGAAACCTACAAAACGGTTGTCGGCCCTTTCCACTGGACCCCGCTGGAAATATTCAACAGAACGTTTCAGGGGCTATCCGTGAAACCCGAAGATCTGACGGTTATCAGCTGGATCCTTCCCCAAACCCGGGCGACAAAAGCCGACAATCGCAAAGAATCGGTCTATCCTGCGGAACGCTGGGCCCGGGCCCGTATTTACGGGGAAGAAGTGAACGTAAAACTACGCCAGCAAGTGACGGCGGTTCTGCAAGAGAGCGGCTATGCGGCCCTCGCACCGATGCTCTCGGACCATTGGGAAAAGAAAAAATCAGACACCTATGTGTTTTCTTCTACCTGGTCTGAACGGCATGCCGCTTATGCTGGCGGGCTGGGAACGTTCGGCCTCTGTGATGGGCTGATTACGCCGCGAGGCAAGGCCATGCGTACCGGATCGGTCATCGCTCGGATTAAAATCCCGCCGACCAGGCGCCCTTACAGCGATCATCATGCCTTTTGCCTGTTTTATTCAAAGGGAATCTGCGGAAAGTGTATCTCGCGTTGTCCGGTTGAAGCCCTCAGTGAGGCCGGCCACGACAAGATCAAATGCCGTGAACACCTCAGGCCG
>JASFGN010000166.1:0-6602 GCA_050123735.1 Desulfobacterales bacterium
ATTTCGACGATCTCAACCAGCTCGCCATTCGGTGAGGTGCCGCTGATGATCATTCCGTTTTCTTTCAGTGGATCCATAAATTCATTGTTAAATTCATAGCGATGCCGATGCCGTTCGGAAATTTCCGCCTGGTGGTAGGCCTCGAATGCCAGGGAATTTCCTTCAATCCGACAACTGTAGGCACCCAGTCTCATGGTGGCGCCCTTCTCGGATAGATCATCCCGCCGCTGGACACTCTGCCTGCGTTCGTCAAACCATTCACGCATCAGATATATGACCGGATAGGGTGTACTCGGATCAAATTCAGAACTGTTGGCCCCCTCCAATCCGGCGACATGGCGCGCAAATTCAATCACTGCAATCTGCATACCCAGACATATACCGAAATAGGGTACTTTGTTCACCCTTGCAAACTGGGCAGAACATATTTTGCCTTCAATACCGCGCTCACCGAATCCACCGGGTACCAGAATGCCGTCTGCATCGGCCAGCAACGGGTCGCAGGTCCCACTATCCAGTTTTTCGGAATCAACGAAATTCAGGTTCACTCTGCAATCGTTGGCGATCCCACCGTGATACAACGCTTCGTTAAGGCTTTTATAGGATTCAGTCAGATCGACATATTTTCCCACAATGGCTATCGTTACCGAATGGCGCGGGGCTTTTATTTTTTTGATCAGATTTTCCCAGTCGTCCAATTTCGGTTTGCGGGTCCATATATTGAGAAGCTCAACGATTTTTTCATCCAGACCCTCTTGATGAAAGATAAGGGGCACCTCATAAATGTGATCCACGTCTTTGGCTGTGATCACTTCTTCAACGCTGACGTTGCAGAAAAGCGCAATTTTAGCCTTAATGTCTTTGGAAAGGAATCTATCGGTGCGGCACAACAGGATGTCAGGCTGAATACCGATACTTCTCAACTCCTTGACGCTATGCTGGGTCGGTTTGGTTTTGACTTCACCGGCGGTGCCGATGTACGGCACCAGCGTCAGATGAATATAGAGTGAATTTTCTTTGCCCACATCCGCTCTAAATTGCCGGATCGCTTCCAGAAATGGCAGACTTTCAATATCGCCGATCGTCCCACCGATTTCAACAATGACCACATCAACACCTGAAGCGGCCAGCTTGATACTGTTTTTGATTTCATCAGTGATATGGGGAATCACCTGCACGGTTCCGCCCAGGTAGTCCCCCCTGCGCTCCTTGGTAATGACGGAATGATATATTTTCCCTGTTGTAAAATTATTGTCCTTTCCCATCCGGGCATGGGTGAAGCGCTCATAGTGTCCCAGGTCGAGATCGGTTTCGGTGCCGTCATCGGTTACAAACACCTCACCGTGCTGAAACGGATTCATTGTCCCCGGATCCACGTTGATGTAAGGATCCAGCTTTTGAATGGTTACGGTCAGTCCTCGGCTCTCAAGCAACGCCCCAATAGCGGCGGATGCGAGCCCTTTGCCAAGAGATGAAAGCACTCCACCCGTTACAAATATAAATTTTGTATCCTTTGCCATCGTCTCCTCTCATCCGGTTTCATGGGTCATTATAGATATAGCATACCGCACCCGTCATATTCAGGAATGCACCTCGGGGTAAAAAAAGAGAAAAAGCCCTTTGTGCAACACCCAAAGGGCTTTTTGATTGCCTGCAACAGTCATTTTTGAGATCGAGCAGATTTTTAAAATGTTCACAGCCTTTCAAATAAAATGATAATTGCAAAAAGCGTTCTGTTTTTATAGCGATTGTCAAAAAAACGTTCCGTTTGCGGAAGGTTTTTTTGCTACAACCGCTTATGCCGCCATCCTTTTAATCGGAACGTATTTATGACAAGCGGTATAATTGAATAGTGTCTCAGATGGGAGGCCAAAATGCAATATAAAAATTGACCTGCTGGAGGCAAATCCCATCGTCCATTTGTGAG
This sequence comes from Desulfobacterales bacterium, assembly GCA_050123735.1. GTDB lineage: Bacteria > Desulfobacterota > Desulfobacteria > Desulfobacterales > JAHEIW01 > JAHEIW01. Next base: position 1,928 of record JASFGN010000166.1, read on the forward strand.
TGGATTCACCCCGAAAAGGTTTTTCAAAAACATAAACGGCATGTTCGCGGCAGCTGGAGTTTTTATTCAAATATTTTTTTGAACTCCTCTATGGTTTTTTGGACTTCGCTCAGGCCTTCCTGATCGCCTGATTGTGCAGACATTGGATCGCTGTGGCGATATTCAGACATCAGACGCCCAATATCAAATATGTCTTCTGAAAAATTGGGATTGATTTGATAGTTGCTGACTTCAACCGTACGCACGGTCGTCCCATCTTGAATGAATTCTATTTTCATGGGATACCAGGTTTTGCCAATCGGTTGCCAATCGGTATAGCGAAATTCCAACAGGCTGCTGCGGTCAGCGTCTGCAGATGGGATAATCAAGCGCTGGGGTTGAAAGGTCTCCTTATCAACCCAGATCTGGGGGGCTGTCTCGTCTGGAAATTCTGCTCCGATGATAAACGCCAGCCGATCGTCAAATTTCCCCAGGCTGGAGACGGAAACATCGATTCCCAGATTTATCAATCGTTCAGAAAACAACTTTCGCGATCGATACAACAACAGGTCTTTGTAAAAGTCAAAGCGCGACCCGGCAAAACCGGCAATGGCGCCGTCAATTACCGTCAGCGTTCGCCCGTTGTTATAGACATATATGCGCTGGTTTGCATCCGAGACAATATCGGAACGAAAGGCCCGCGAAAATAGGTATCGGATGGTCTCTTGCAGTTGAATGGCGTTGGTTTCAACAGGTGCCACGGCCAGATGGTCCATCTCGGCCGGCTGATCGTTTGCGCCTTCAACGGTATCAACGGTCGCCCCGCCGCGGTTGGTCTCATCCAAAAGCTCAGGCTTGGAGTCGACATTATAAAAAATGACCCGTTGCGAAACGAACAGAGTGTTCGCCTGCCCCAGTTTTTCGGTGATGAGTTGGATGATATGGGGGCCCTGCAGCACGTATGGTTGCGCACTGGCCGGAATAAGTAGTGCAAGAGCCAGATACATGATGGTTAAGACCCTTATTTTAGAATAGGCCATCGTCATTGTTAAAATAGTTCACTGGAGAAAAAAGCCGCAGCACCGAGTTCTTCCTCAATTCGAATGAGCTGGTTGTATTTTGCCACACGATCACTGCGTGACATGGAGCCTGTTTTTATCTGGCCGCCGTTTACACCAACCACCAGATCGGCGATGAAAGTATCTTCAGTTTCTCCCGAACGATGCGAAATGATGGTTGTGTAACCTACCTGTTTGGCCAGTTCAATTGCGTCCAGGGTTTCGGTGACGGTTCCAATCTGGTTCAATTTTATCAAAATTGAGTTGGCAATACCCTGTTCGATGCCTTTGTTGAATATCTTCGGATTTGTCACAAATATATCATCGCCGACAATTTGAATACGGCTCTCGAGTCGATCGGTCATAATTTTCCAACCGTCCCAATCCCCCTCAGCAAGTCCGTCTTCAATCGACACGATTGGATATTTGTCAATGAGTTTTTCATAGTAGTCGATCATCTGCTGGGCGTTCAATTTTTTATTTTCCGAATTTAAACTATATTTGCCGCCTTTGAAAATTTCGCTTGCAGCCACATCCAAAGCGAGGCCGATTTCTTTGCCCGGTTTGTAACCGGCAGCTTCGATGGCCTGTATAATATTCAGAATGGCCGCCTCGTTGGACTCCAGATCGGGCGCAAAGCCCCCTTCGTCTCCGACAGCCGTGCTAAGCCCCTGGTCTTTAAGAATCTTTTTTAATTGCTGAAAGATCTCGGCACCCATCTGAACTGCCTGTGCAATTGATTTTGCACCAAAAGGCACGATCATAAATTCCTGAACGTCCAGGTTGTTGGCTGCATGCACTCCACCATTGATAATATTCATCATCGGAACCGGCAGGTAGCGCGCATTGATACCGCCCAGGTAGCGGTAAAGCGGCACAGCGTATGCCGTTGCAGCTGCCCGGGCAGCTGCCATGGATACACCCAGAATGGCATTGGCACCCAGCTTTGATTTATTGGAGGTGCCATCGAGTTCAACCATAAATTTGTCCAGCGCGGCTTGATCGCCGGCATCCATGCCGGTGATGGCGGGCGCAATTTTGGTGAGAACATTGTTTACGGCCGTCGCAACGCCTTTGCCCCCATATGCTTTGGATCTTTTGTCCCGCAGCTCCAGCGCCTCGCGCTTTCCGGTCGATGCTCCGGAGGGCACGGCGGCTCTACCCACAGCGCCGCAGGCCACCATCACATCCACTTCTACCGTAGGATTTCCTCTTGAATCCAGAATTTGTCTTGCTTTTACATCTACGATTTCGGTCATCTCTCTCTCCCCTTTGCGGCACAATAGGTCCGTAAACAGTCCAACGATTCGGCCTTAGCAGCAAGGGACATCTTGCCGCTTTTGAATGTTCGCACCCGACCCGATTCACCTACCGGATGCCAGCTGCCCCTGTTGTTGGCAGGGTCTATTTTTCGTGCGCTAACGGCAATGCATCCGACTGGCGGAATCCAAAAGGAACCCGCCATGTCGCTTGACAAATATCAAGGAAATGTTACTCTGCAATAGCATTGATGTCAAGTAGGGCCGGGTTGAAAGAAACACACAATTTTTACAGAAAAAAATTCGTAAAATATGGAAACAAGAGGCAAAGATTTATATACCGTTGCCCACCTTTTCGTAGCGGCCATCCGGGTGTGCGAACATCAAATGAGCTCTCCGCCAACGATTGGTGATATATCTAAAACCCTGGCGATGTCCCTTGAACGCAGCAACTATCTCAGCCGAAAACTAAAAGAACTGGGCGTCATTGACAGTGTTGAAGGCTCATATGGTAATCGATTGTTCGTGCGGGACCATTTGAAAATTGAAGCGCTCCCTCGGGATGCAGATGAAACCCAATTGGACGCAGAATTGCAAAAATTTAAAGCATCCCAGAAGGCGCTGACAGAAAAAATTGAAACGATTCAAGCTCAGCAGGCCAAAAAGAAAAAAGACCTTTTTGCCGAAATGGAAAAAAAACTCAAGCAGGAGCTGGATAAAAAATAGGTGTGCTTAAAAATCTCCTCGCGCATTCATCATCCGCACCTGACCGGATTACCGCTCTGTTGTTGCAAGGATATCTACGGTTACCGGTTAGCCTGATTGTTTCTCCTGCCATGCATTTCAAACCAGGCCAACTATCAAATATCACGATGATTTTTTGCTTGACATAAAATTGCCTTTATCATTAAGCTTATTGCTGCTGCCATCCATTTTGTATTGTTTTCAAATACATAAAATAAATATGACAACCAGATTGCAGTCGCCGCTCCCGATTTGATTGTGCGCGGCGGTGGAGTCGTGATTAACGAGTGGGTGTTATTTTTCCAACTGATTGGAATTTTAAAAATGGACATAGGTAGACCCGAGCAACCGGAGATTTTTTATCGCAAAATCCATCGCAAGGACCATGACCAAATTGCGCTTGATGCGCAAATGGTTCGCTTGTTGATCGCAATCGATGAGAAAAAGAGTTTGTCTCAAATTGCCGCTGAAGTGCAGATGGAGCCGACAGCGCTGAAAAAAAATTTGGGAAAATTGATTCAACTTGGACTGGTCGAGCCTGTCAAAAGGGGCCTGCCGGTTCTGGACAAAATCTTTTTGCAAGCATTAAATATCAACTTATCCAGAGCAATTGGACCCATGGCCGAATTGTTGATCGAAGAAGTTGCGTCGGAGATGGAGATAACCGGCCCCGGAATCCCGATACATCAGGCTGCTGAAATGATTACCACGCTTTCGCACGAAATACCGGACCCGGAAAAACGGATCGAATTTAAAAAATCCATGATGGATATTCTAAATAAAAAGCGAATCTATACGGAGGTGCCCAAACCATGATGGACATTATTTGTGATGAATGCGGGAAAAAATATCGTGTTGACGAAACAAGGATGAAAGGCCAAAAAGCCAAGGTTAAATGCAAAGCCTGCGCTAACATCATGGTTGTAACCAAGCCTGCACCCGAAATCCCCGATGAACCGCCGCCGGTGCCCGATATGCCCGAGGAACAACAGCCCCCTGAACCGCAAATACCCGAGCAGCCCGCTGAACGACCGGCATCTCTGCGCCCGGAAGCTGAAGATTTGCACCGAGAGGCACCCCCGTTTTACGGTGGGCAGAAAGTGCGTTTCGGACTATTTGGCAAGATCATCACCGTTATGCTCATCGTCAGTTTATTGCCTTTTGCCATTTTTTGGGGAATTACGTTACGGGAAACGAACGAACGGATTCGCGCCGATACCGAAGCGCTTATGGCCCAAACGGCTTCGGGTTTGGAAAATCAGATTAACGGTTGGATTAATAACAATGTTGCCATCTTGCGCACCGCTGCGAAGCTGCCTGAAATCCAATCCATGGACGGCATATTACAGAAGCCCATATTGGAAACCATTCAAAAGCAATACCCCTGGATGTATCTGGTATTCACTGTAGGGCCTGATGGCTTCAATGTTGCCCGCAGCGATGATGTGCCGCTTAAAGACTATTCCGACCGCCAATATTACAAGGATATCATCCGCGGTAAGGGTCTCAGCTGGCAAACACTGATCGGCAAAACGTCCCAGAAGCCGGCTCTGGTGCTGTCGGTTCCGATTACAGCAGCAGACCAGACCGTAGGCGTTATGGCAGCGGCGATGACCATTGACGATATATCCAAAA